>NZ_JAJHJB010000039.1:0-45026 GCF_020819555.1 Pelosinus baikalensis | reverse complement strand
AAATCTTCTAGGGGGCTAAAAAGGAACCACAAAGACGCAAAGGACACAAAGGATTTTTACGTTTTCTTGCGCACTCCTTTGTGTGCCGCAACAGCGGCATTGTGCCTTTGTGGTTCATAAAATTTCATTTTTTTCCCACTATAGAACTTATACCTTCTCTACTTATAATAAAACACTTCACAATCTAAAAAAATAGGTGAGTCTCTCAGTGTGCTCTGTGTTTAAACGTTCTCCGCAAAACTGTACCTACAACCAAGTAACATCTAAGGGGTTGCGATCTACCAGTCTTTGGTACTTATATTGTGGATAGCCAACCATGACGGTGCCGGTTATCTCTTTTCCTTCTGGTATGTTCAGCAAATCCAGTAAAGGTTTATAGCCTGAAAATGCACACATTTCAAACAGTCCAGCCCAGCAAGATCCGAGCCCCAAGGTCGTTGCATACAATTCCAGGTATGTTAAAGCGAAAACTGTATTCTCACGACCGCGGGAAAAATCTTTATTGGCAGTTGCCAAAATGATGTGGGGAGCCCCTCGAAAGATTGTATCTTTCTTATCCTCTCTATATGCTTTCACATGAAGAAGAAAACTCCAATGTACAGAAATTTGGCTCTCCATCCATTCAATTACTACTTCTATCAACTTCTCAATAAACTCTTTATTCTCTATAATTATATAAGATATACCCTGCCCATTACTGGCAGTCGGCGCAAAACGAGCGATTTCAACTAACTGCAATAATTGCTCGTGGGGCACAGATCTTTCTTTGTATTTACGAATGGATCGGCGGGATCTAAGAAATAATTGAGCCTCTTTTGCAGGTAACACTGGAAATTCTGCTAACGCAATTTGCTTGCTGAGAGGTGCTTTCTTATTATCTAGCGCTTGATGTGGACATACAGCTACACAATGTCCGCAGGCAATGCAGACCTCAGGAGCAATTGCTTCCGGACCATTTTTACTCATAGCTAAAACCCGAGTAGGACATACTTCAGTACAAATTCCACATCGGGTGCAGCGCTCTTGGTTAACTTCAATTAATCCCATCGGACTTGCCTCCTGCAAAACGGACCCCCATATCAAATGCCTTACTGCAATCTATGGGAAATACTTCTTCCCTTCGTTTCGCTTTTTCCACTGGATTAAATGAAGTTACCACATACTTGGAATAATCACTAAATTGATAGGTATCCATAACTAACAATGATTCTGAGCTCCCAAAGGTTCTAGCTAATGCCATTTCCGTATTCCGAAAATTATGCTCATATCCCATATCTTTCAGCCGCTTTTCATCCACATTCATTGTGTAAATGAAACCTGTTGGTATCTTCTTGGGGAAAAGGCTGGAGTAATTCTGATCATAGACTAGAAAAGGAAAGACGAATCTCTCTAGGAAAGATCTCATCTCACCAGTAGCTGCTCCTAGATAGACAGGCGAACCTAGAATAATGGCATCGGCTTCTTCCACTTTTTCTAAAACAGGCGTCAACTCATCTTGATAAGCACACTTCCCATAACTTTTACCGCCTTTTAATTTACATGCGAAACAGCTTATACAGCCTTTAAAGTTTAGGTCGTACAGATGGATAAGCTCTGTGTCTGCACCTTGAGATGCTGCCCCCTCTAGAGCATGCTTTAGTAGGATTTGTGTATTCCACCCTTTTCTTGGACTACCGTTCAATGCTAACACCTTCATAAAACTACCTCCATTTTGTATTTTCTTTACCTATACTTCTCCATTCCATTGTATATTATTTTCTTCAAAAAGATAGTATGCACTTTTTAGTCAGATACTACCCAAAAGGATACCTCAAAATGAATCTTGCTAGTAAGTAACGTTCTTTAAAAACATATAAAACAATCGAACCACAAAGACATTTTTTTCAGATTCTCATACTTCCTGGCTGACGCAAAAAAGACCTCGCCAATTCTTTTTCAAAAAGTGACGAAGCCTTTGGTTTTCCAATCAGCTTACTTCATTTATTATTGCTGTTATCGTACATCAATTCATTTATTGTGTCAACCGGCAACTTCACTATACACAAGATATCCTTGGTATATACCGATTAGTCATCTGTGATAAACCGAACGTTGATTGAAGTTCTTTACGCTTACATTGGGAGCATGATACCTGCGAAAATAGCGAGTATGGGTAAGCTTGCTAAAGATTATGCAAAAAAAGCGCCAGCCTAGAGCAGCATGCAGCAGCAGATATGCTAGAAAAACAGAAATTAAAATATAGATATATTGAATGATTCCATCCCAATTGATCGGCAGCCAAGAAAGAGGCCGGGTAACAAAATGACTTAGTATATAGGTTGAAATCGGTATTGTACCTATAAAATAGAACATAATTCCGATAATTGGACTTACTTCTACTGCTTCATAAGGGCAGTAATTCATACAAGCCATGCAACTGTCGCAGGAGTAAGTCCAGTAAGGACGCTTTCTTTTGGATCCGACCATTACAATTGCCTGTTTAGGACAGAAGTTAGCACATTGCTGGCAGCCTATACACTTGTCTGAGGCAAAGAACAATTTACTAAGTATTAACTGTGCCAGAATCAGATACATTACAGAAATAGGAGCTAGCCATAACCCTAACATTAAAGGGACAATACCATGAAAATATACTTGTCCATTTAAAATCACTTTAGCAAAATGCTTCACTTTTGGCTCTGCTGCTGAAATGATAAACTCTTTATTTTCTTTGCTTAATCCCCAATGGACTGCAGTCCAGTTGCTAGGCATATCTACACCTATAACACCTTTTACCCTATACCCTTTCAAAAATAATAGACAAGCCGTTAGATAACCAGCTGTTCCTTCCATTCCCGGAAGTGAAATTCCTTTGATCCTAGTGCCAGCTCGCGAAGGAAGAACCACAGCAGCCGTCCCCTTGCCCCTAGGAAGATATAAAATCTGTTTTAACAATAACCAAGGAGCTGTAAATCCATGAGTAGGAAATGTAAATACGCACAGCGTTCTACGATTTGGTTCAATAGAAAGTTTTGTCACTTTAATTTGCTGCACTTGCGTTTCTACACCGAGTGCAGCTGCTAACTCTACAAACCATGCAGCTACCTGATATGAATTTCCTGTACCAGTCATAAAAAATACAACTATTTTTTCAAACACGCACTTCACCTCGTGTAATGATTTTAGATATATACATAAAATCATTAATTCACATAGCTTTTATCACACTCATTCTATTTACCATTAAAATACAATAATCCTGCAATTTAATATATTTTTGCAGAATTACTATTGTATTTTAACAAAGCTATCTGAGAAGCCCTAAATACCCTGTAAGCTTATTCACCGTTCTTTTCGGACCATATATGCAGATTCCTAAATAGTCAATGGCTGCACTTTCAAGATTTGCTAATAATGCAACATATGCCTCATAGTCTAATGATCTCTGCGCTGCTTCACTAAAATCAATGACAGTAGTTTCTATGTGATCTTCCCTATATAAGCTATCGCGTATCGATTTAATTTGTGCTTTTGTGCCTGATAAAATCGGGATTGTTTTGGTAGTAATACCAGCATGCACGTTTCCATCTGAATCAAAGTGATCATGTCCTACAATTTCACTACATAGTTTACCCGCTGTGATTCCTAATACTGCCGCAGTATTGGCAATTAAGCCGATTGGCAATTCTTTATTAATAATCATTACAATTTTCACAATTCATATTTCTCCTTTGCATTACTATATCTATATTTACTACAACTATCGCTAAAATAGTTAGCAGCCCGCCTATCATTTGAATAGGAAAGACACTTTCCTTTAGGAAGTACTGTCCGCTTACCACTCCAATAACAGGTACTGCGCTCAAATAGATTGTGGTAATAGCAACATCCAGATGTTTCAAAACATACATATATAATAAATAACAAATAACCGAGCAGCCAATCGCCAAAAATAAGACATGCCAGAATGCCAGCAAAGAAAACAATCTCCATTCGCTATATTCTAAGATGGATAAAGGCACTAGACAGAGAGTACCAAAAATAGTTTGATAGGTTGTCATACATACACCTGAATATCTACCCTGCAATGATTTATTGATTAAGGTATAAAGTGCCCAAGATACCATGGCACAAATCATGAGTATATTGCCGAGGAAATGATTCGAGTTAAATTCAATCTTTCCATTGGCGGTTATTGACAAGTACGTTCCTATTAATGCGATACCAACTGCCATTAACTTTAATGGTGTTATCTTACTTTTAAAGAATAAGACATCCAAACTGATGGCAATAATCGGGACAATGGTTACAATAAGAGATGCATTCACGGCTGTCGATAATTGAACACCAATATTCTCAAAATAAAAGTAACACGTGATGCCTAATATACCGCCTGCTGCCATTTTAGGAAGATCTGTCTTAGATATCTTCGCATTGGGTTCTACTTTCTTTAATAGAATACTAAGAAGTAAAGAAGCAATGGCAAAACGTATCAGTGCCATGGTTGTTGGCGGAATTTCCGATACGGCTATTTTGATGCTGATAAAGGAAAGCCCCCATAATACAACAACTACAATCATAACTAGGTTAGCTAGTAACTGTTTTTGCTTATAAAAATGAATACTGTTTTTATACGATAAAATATTTTTCTGCATAGTGCCCTCCTGTTTTTAACATTGTAACAAACCAAACAGCAGGCGTATTGTAAAAAATTGATAGAATCCAATTGGATCCTATCAATTAAATTTATATTTTTTCGTACTTCTCTGGAGTAATCCCTGTATGGCTTTTAAAAACTTTATGGAAATGACTTTGGTCATAAAATCCTGCTTCTAATGCTACCTCAGTTATTTGCCTTTGCTTGCGAAGCTGTCTTTTTGCATAATTGATTCTTAATAAGGTTTGATACATATGGGGAGGTATGCCAAATTCATCTTTAAAGAGACGAATCAGATGAAATTTATTGATCCCTGAAACTCGCTCTAAGTCATCCAATGTAATTCTTTCACAAAAATTACTATGTAAATATTCTTTAATGACTTTTAATTTAGGAAGTTCTTGTTTGATTTTTATATTTTTTACTTGATCTAAATGGACGGCCATTTTATCAAAAAGAGCAATGATGCTGCCTTCTTTTTCTAGAGGACTTGCATCTTCCATTATATTTTCCATCATTTGGTTGGTCATTTTAAATATTTCCGGATCAGAAATCGCCTCAACAATTGGATTCCGGAAAAGAAATCTTTCTTTACTATCCATGAAACGATGTATCCATGCTGTATTGATAAATAGCATTTTATATTTCCATTGATCCTCTTGCTGTGGATTACAAGAATGTACTAAATTCGGAGGGATGAAAACAATCGTTTTCGGATTTACTTCTTCCCACTTACCTTCATACCAAAATGAGCTTGTTCCTTTATCTACAATACCTAATGAATATTCCTCATGAGCGTGCTTTCTATAGGAAAGCTGGCTGGTATCACATAGCTTTAATTCGAAATACGGCAACTGTTCATCACGGTAAAATTGTACTCCATTCATCATCCTGTCCTTTCCTTCCCTTCAAAGCCATCTACCTTTCTCTTTATCAATGCAACAGCGATGGTAGTTATGGTTATGCAGATGGCGATACTATAATAGGATAATGCACACCAATGGTATCATTCCCTATCCCCATTAGCATGTTGACAACCATTGCGATTAACGTACCGCACATTAACATCAAACCTTTGACTTTCTTATAGCCTACCTTCAAATACCACCAACATATTGAAACACTGCATAGACCAAAAAACCTGCTGTCAGGACATAGCCAATCTGCGTATTATTAATACCAAAATCATCTTTGAAAAAAGGTACAAAAATACCTTTAAAATTATCGCTCATGGCCACGATTACATACATGAGAACTAATAAGATAATAATAGGAGTATTGCTAAATTGTCCAGTTTGAAGGTCTTTCGTATTCTTCATAAATAGCTCCTTTATTGTACAATTGGTGGAGTCCATACTTAAATTGGAGTTTCCTATATTTTGCAAAGGATCTTATATTCCTCTATTTACTATAAAAACACAAACTCCTGCAAGATATCAATAGTCACCTTGTAGGAGTTTGAATTCACATCTTCTATTTTATCCATTACTTGCTGTCCAATTAAAACTCTGCTATGACTCTGCAGGATAAACCTGTTGAATCCAAAAGATTTAAAGGAAAACAATAGACCGTAAAGCTGTTGCTTTTTACCTTTTCATAAAGGGTATCGATGTTGCACAAATTCTCGATTACGAAAATATTATGATCTGCACAATGCTGATCTACTTCCCCATGTTTGGAAGCTTTCTGCAATCCTGGGGCATCTACCCCAATCAAGCTTACTTTTTTCTCAATTAGAAAATCAATGACTGAATCGGATAGTTCTGCACTTTTTATTTGATACTCTTTTGCTCCGTATCCATTTATCTTCAAATGATCTGTTTTAAATATTACAAAATCATTTTTTTCAATTTCAATATTGATATCCGTAATATTGACTTCTCTGTCTTTTATATTACTAATATCAATAATTTTACCCACTCTTTTAATATTTTCTAACAGAAACTCCTTATTCATAACATCACAATGAGTACCAAAATGTCCTAATTTTCTTGATGGATCATCTGTGATAAAATCAGATTTACTCATCTTAAGTGTCAAATCAATCAACATTACTTTCTACCTCCTGAATTTGCAGCGACAACTGAATGTCATATCTATTTAGTAACCAGTAATTCCTCCAAATATAAGGATAACGAGACATTTAATCATTGTGTATATTCCACACAAACACTCACATTTCCTTGTCAACATACCATAAAGAAGCTTTTTCTTTACAGATTTTTGCATTTAAATAAAAGTAGACTATATTTAGTTGAATTTTATAAGTATTTTTGATAAGATTTGGTTTGAGTTAAATAGTGGCTAAATCAAGGAATCAGCCAAGTTGGTTAAATATTGATATGGAAAAAGGGTGACAATATGTTACATCAGTTCTCTAGAACCGAATTATTAATCGGGGTAGAAGCCTTAGAAAATTTGAAACAAAGTAAAGTCGCTGTCTTCGGTATTGGCGGTGTAGGCTCCTATACCGTGGAAGGTTTAGTCCGTGCTGGTGTAGGTAAACTGGTATTGATTGATGATGACTGCGTGTGTCTTACAAATATTAACCGCCAATTGCTTGCGACTAGAAAAACCGTGGGTAAAGCGAAAGTCGAAGTAATGAAAGAACGAATCTTAGAGATTAACCCGGATGCAGAAGTTACGATCTTTCAAAAATTCTATATGCCAGACACTGCTGCTGAGTTAATCTTTGACGACTACGATTATATTGTAGACGCCATTGACACGGTAACGGGAAAAATTGATCTAATCGAAAAAGCCAAGGCTAAAAACATTCCTATTATCAGCTGCATGGGGGCAGGCAATAAGCTTGATCCTACGAAATTCGAAGTAGCCGATATTTATAAAACATCCGTATGTCCTTTGGCAAAAGTCATGCGTAAAGAACTTAAAAAACGCGGTGTGCATTCCTTAAAGGTAGTCTACTCCAAAGAATTGCCTGTAACCCCAATCGAAACAGAAGGCTCTAATTGTGCAACTGGTTGTATCTGCCCCTCTGGCACTACCCGTAAATGCACCATCCGCCGCCAAATTCCCGGCAGCATCTCTTTTGTACCATCTGTCGCCGGATTAATCATTGCCGGCGAAGTAGTAAAGGATATTGCTCTTAAAACAAAAAAATAGATTCGAACCACAAAGACGCAAAGGACACAAAGGGCTTATTTTTATAAATTATCGTTTGTGTTCTCTTAGTGTGCCGTATCAGCGGCATTGTGCCTTTGTGGTTCATATTTTTTTATATTTTCTCCATCTAAAAAACCTATATATTCTATTGTACCAAAAAAGCACTAACTGCCATTTTCGCAGCTAGTGCTTTTTTATGAATTATAAATACTTTCTTGGATCAGCAATCTTACCTTCTAAAGCCGCTGCAGCAACGGTTGCTGGAGAGGCGAGAAAAATTTCCGATTTCGGACTACCCATTCTGCCTAAAAAATTACGATTGTTAGTGGCAATTACCCGCTCCCCATCCGATACAATCCCACCGCTCCTGCCACAGCATAAACCACAAGCTGGCGGATTCATAATCGCCCCGGCTTCCACTAAGATTCCAATAATACCTGCCTTTGCAGCTTCTGCATAAATACTCCGGCTTGCAGGCGTAACAATTAATTTTGTAAAGGGAGCAATTTTGCGCCCTTTTAGAATCTTGGCAGCTACTTCTAAATCTTCAAACCTGCCATTGGTACAGGAACCGATAAAGCCTTGATCAATTTTTGTTCCTAACAGTGCTTCTACATCACTGATATTATCCACATTGGATGGACATGCAACCACAGGCTTAAAATTGGAGGCATCATAGTTAAATACTTTTTCGTAGCTGGCATCTGGATCACTCTTAAGATCTTGGAATTGACTACCCTCGACGCCGCTAAAAGCAAAAGTCTTCTCATCAGGCTCAATAACCCCAACCTTTGCTCCCGCTTCTACCGCCATATTGGAAAGAGTCATTCTGGAAGATATACTCAATCCTTTGATTGTAGAACCGCTAAATTCCAGCGCTTTATAAGTACCGCCATCAGCACCAATATCACCAAGGATCCTAAGAATTATATCTTTGGAATAAACGCCCTTAGGAAGCTCGCCATTAATATTAAACTTAAGAGTTGGCGGAACCTTAATCCACAATTGTCCCGTACCAAAAATCGCCGCCATCTCCGTATAGCCAATTCCTGTTGAGAAGGAACCAATGGCACCATAGGTCGTAGTATGGGAATCCGTACCAAAGACTACTTGACCGGGAACTACATAGCGTAACTCAGGCATTAATTGATGACAGACCCCATCTGCACGATGAACCGCCTTTATGTGCTGCTCCGCGGCAAAGGCATCTGCTATTTTATGATGGCGAAAATCTTCAATAAAACTAGTGGGGACTAAGTGATCATAGACAAATACAATTTTATCTGGATTCCAAACTTTTTCAAAACCCATCTCTCTAAATTTCTCAACAACAAAGGGAGCAAAGATATCATGAACCATAACCTTATCCACATTCACATTGAGCAATTCTCCGGCTGTAACGGAACTTCTTTTCGTATTTCTCATGATTATTTTTTCAGTTAGCGTATAACCCATACTGCACTTCCTTTCCAGCAATACTATTTGCCATTGCGCTTTCTCATAAAAGGAACTAATCCTCCCGCTTCTACCATCTGCAATAAATCCGTTGGAATGGATGCCACCTCAAAGGATTTTTCCCCTAGCAGAACTTGGCTGCTCTCTAAATGAACAGAGACATGATCCCCTTCACTGCAACAATCATACAGTTCATTATTTTCGAGCAGCAATAAACCATTATTAAATGCATTGCGGTAAAAAATCCTGGCATAGGACTTGGCAATAATGCAGCCTATCTTCAAAGCCGCCAATATCTCAGGAGCCTGCTCCCGAGACGAGCCGCAGCCAAAATTTTTACCTGCTACAATTATATCTCCTGGCTGGATTTGCGCTGCCAACTCCGGTCTTAGCGGGTTAAATGCATATTTTTTCATGTCTTCTACGGTCTTTAGGGCAAGAAACTGCGTCGGAATAATAATATCCGTATCTATATCATCCCCAAGTTTCCACACTCGTCCTTTGAAAGCTTCTTTCATACCACAAACCCCCTAGGATCGGTTATTTTTCCTGTAAGGGCAGAAGCGGCTACCGTTGCCGCAGAAGCAAGATACACACTCGAGTTTGGATGACCTGCTCTACCCTTGAAGTTTCTTGTCCCAGTCGAGATCAGGGTTTCACCTTCACCAATTACGCCCTGGCAGCTTCCCCAGCAAACACTGCAATTGGGATTCAGCACCATGGCGCCGCTTTCTACAAAGATATCAATCAATCCCTCTGCTAACGCCTCTAAAAATACTGCCTTTGAAGCAGGTGAAATCAGCAGTTTAACATAAGGATCAATTTTCTTTCCCTGCAAAATTTGCGCTGCAGCACGTAATTCCTCGATCCTGCCATTATTACAGGAACCGATAAAGCCCTGATCGATTTTTACTTCCCCAATCTGGGTTACGCCAACTACATCATCGACACAATGAGGGATGGCAATCATCGGTTCCAATTCATCAAGGTTATATTGATAAGTTTTTTCATACACTGCATCTTCATCACTTGTAAATAGATTCATGTCATGACGTCCTCTGGCTTCAACATAGTCAATCGCAATTTGATCCGGCTCAACAAGACCTGTTTTTGCCCCTGCTTCTACTGCCATATTACACAGCACAACCCGATCATCGACAGTAAATTTCTTCACTGCAGGACCGCCAAATTCCATAATTCTATAATTTGCTCCATTAGCCCCAATATCACCAATGATCTTCAAAATCAGATCCCTGGCATATACTCCTGCTTTGAAGCTGCCCTCAATTTCAAATTTCAATGTTTCCGGAACCATCAGCCAAATTTCGCCTGTATTCATGACGGAAGTAAAATCCGTACAGCCTACCCCTGTGCCAAAGGCACCCAGACCACCGTAAGAACAGGTATGAGAATCAGCAGCAATAACCAGCTGCCCTGGTACAACGAAATCTTCTATCATAATTTGATGACAGACTCCTGTGCCTTCATAAAAGGGAATATCATGTTTTTGCGCAAATATTCGCATTTTTTTGTGTACCTGAGCCGTCTTTGCACTCTCTGAAGGCACATTATGGTCTACAATAAAAATCACTTTTTTAGGATTAAACACCTTTTCTGCTTTCAGCTGATTTTCAAATATATCAATATTCAAATGGGTTGTACCATCATTACTCATACATAAGTCAACTTTTGCTGTAATGATCTCTCCTGGTTTCACAAGATCCTTACCGCTGGCTCTGGCCAAGATTTTCTCTCCCATTGTCATTCCCATTATTGTACCCCCTTTACTTTTTATTTAAGAAACCAATTAAACCGCCTGCTTCTAAAATATTCATTACATGTGCAGGAAGTTTTGTAGATGTAAAATTCCTATCCTCTGTAACATTCTTAATCGTACCTTTTAGAACATCAATTTCCAATGTATCTTTTTGTTCTACAGCATCATACACCTCTTTGCAAATCACAACCGGCAACCCAATATTGATTGCATTTCTAAAGAAGATTCTGGCAAAGGATTTCGCTACTACTGCGCTGATACCCAGAGCTTTTAATACTAAAGGAGCTTGCTCTCGGGACGAACCGGAACCAAAGTTTTCACCCCCTACAATAATGTCACCTGGACACACGGTAGAAGCAAAGTTTTCATCCAAAGGCTCAAACGTATACTGCTTCATTTCCTCAACATTAGGCAGCAGCAAATACTGAGATGGAATGATTTGATCCGTATCCACATCATTCCCAAACTTCCATACTTTCCCTGTGATCACGTTTATCATCTCTCTTTCCAGAATTCTATTAGAGTCTCTTTACTATGGTTGCGTATTTATTGAAACACGCTCTATCATTATATTATAAAATTTAATATGATATAATAATAATACATATTAATTATACTTACTATAATGAGGAGTTATATCATGCGTGAAGATTTAGAGCTTTATAAAATTTTTCATACGGTAGCCTTCTACAAAAATATTTCTCACGCGGCAGAATCCTTATATATAAGCCAGCCAGCCGTAAGTAAATCCATCAAAAAACTAGAAACCCTCTTAGATGTCAAATTATTTTCCCGAGGCTCCAAAGGAGTTACTCTTACTGCCGAAGGGAAAATCTTCTATGAATATATTCAAAAAGCACTTCATATCATTGCTGATGGAGAAAACGTATTAACCGAACTTAAGAGCAAAAAGCAAGGTATGATTACCATTGGTGTCAGCACCGTATTATGCAAATACTTTCTTTTATCACATCTGAAGCCGTTTATGAAACAATATCCTGAAATAAAAATAAAGATCATTAATAACACAACCTTTGATACCCTAAAAAATATTGATCAAGGAATGATTGATTTCGGTATTGTCAGCCGCCCCTTTAACATCAGTCCTTATACCTTTGTTAAATTAGCAGATATCCAGGATATTTTTGTTGCAGAGAAGGAGTATTTAGACTCATTGCAAATCGTAGAACCTAATGATATCTTTTCCAAAGGTATCTTTATGCTCCTAGAGTCAGATAATATAACAAGACAATATATAGATCAATTCTTATTGGAAAATAATATCTTTATCAAACCAGAAGTCGAAATCAATACAATGGATTTTCTCATTGAATTTGCCAAAATCGGGCTGGGTATTACCGTTGTCATTCGAAACTTTGTTAAGAAAGATCTCGCAGAAGGAACCCTCATTGAAATCCCAGTATCACCGCCCATGCCCACAAGAACCGTCGGTATTATCTATGATAAGAAAAAAACCTTATCCATCGCCACACAAACCTTTTTGTCTTATCTACAGTCTCACGTTTAAATAAAAAAATGCCTATTTCCTCAGAATACTGGGAAATAGGCATTTTCTTTCATGATTTATTACTTTACTAGTCGCGAAATCGTCCTAAATGCATCAGAGCCAGCTTGATAACAAAGCTCAAATAGAACGGATTCTACGGTGGTAAGAATGGCCCCTTCATATTTCATTCTTTCCAATGCGATTTCATAATCACTTCTGGTACGGGAACCTATTGCATCTGCCACCACAATCGGCTGAAAACCAAACTCTTTCAAATCAATTACCGTTTGCAGTACACAAATATGAGCTTCAATCCCTGCAATGATAACATTTTTACTGTCCCGCTCATGAAGTTCCTTGACTAACGCCTCATTGCCGCAACAACTAAATGTCGTTTTGTCATGGTATTCTGAAAAATATGGACGCAATTGTTCAATGGTATTTCCCAATCCTTTTGGATATTGCTGAGCAGCCATGATCGGAACCTCTAATGCTTTTAATCCTTCTATAAGAGTCATTATTTTTTTAGCTATAATCTCACCGCCAACAATATAAGGAAACAGTTTTTCTTGCACATCCACCATCAAAAATTGAGAATTTTCTTTTTCCAAGCGCATATATTTCCCCCTCTTCTTTATTAAAATGATAGAAGACTATCATAATGCTGCAACAAAATCTTATTCTCCTATTTAGCTATTATTTGAAGAAACTCCTTCATTATACTTTATGTTTTTCGCAGCATAAATTTTTTCAAGAAGATATGCAGCAGAATCCAAGAAAGCCCTACAGATGAATTAACAGCTGGAGGGCTCTAAGCATGCGCGTCGTTTCAGATATTCCCACATACATAATCTATACAGTTTATTATCTTGCCTTTTTTTAATTTATTTAAAGCATTTACATCAATTTATGAACTTTTACTTTTTTTATTAAATCTTCTACTTCAACCTTATTTATTATTCCTGCTCCATGATGCAAAGCATTAGATGCAGCAGTAGCCGTAGCTAATTTGATCATGTCCGTTATTCTCATTCCCCTTGCTATCCCTATGGCAAATCCAGCAACAAGAGCATCACCACAGCCAACAGAATTAATTGCCTCTACAATAGGTGGAGACACTTTAAAAATTTCTCCATTATGACCTACTAACGCTCCCTGTGAGCCCATTGATAAAACAAATAACTGAATACCGTCATGCAAATATTGTTGACCTGATCTTTCTTATACGATAAAAAAAAGTTCCGTTTTCACGGAACTTAGCTGTCCTTCCCAAAACAACTCACAACATAGCAAAGGATAATGAAAGTTTGGATCATATGTTAGCTATTCCGTAACCAGATACGAAACAGTCACATAACAAGTAAAAAATCTCCCGACCACTGCTGGTCGGGAGAAACAATTAAGAGCATCATAGCAATACTTATAGAAAATCCTAGCGAAAAATTGCGCTAGGATATAAGTACAATACAACATTTGCTGTGCACTTAATCCCCTCCCCATCTCTCGTGGGTAAAAACGGTGATTGTCAAATAGGCAGTTCTCCTGGCTCTGGATCATTGTTTACCCAAACCTTCCCAAGACAGTTGTCTCAGTGGTATACCTTGGGTTCACTCCTCATTACAGTGGCGGGACCGCGCCGGCATTAGACCGGACTTCCCTATTAAGCCCCTTGGGGCACCTATCTCAACGTATGGAATTTTATAACATTCATATTGGTAACTACTTACATAGTAACACTTTATTTTACTATGCACAAGTCTATAAATTTTATTTATTACATTTTGGAATCGATAGGATGCAAATTTACCATAATGAAAGTTTCTATTTCAATTTGCTTATAACGAATCCAGATAAATGGCAGCAACCGTTTCCCGACTTGCTTCAATTGGCGCCATACTTAAAAGCAGTTCCAAACTAGGAGTTTTAAAAGCAAGGTCTGTCAATCGGGCTACATCACTGTCAACAAAGCCTTCTTCTCGTAAGCTTTGCTTCATGCCATGTTTCTTAAGCCACTGTTTTAAACCAATATATACTGCCTCTGCTTCCGTTGCTTCCCCTTTTAAACCAGGCACAATTGGTGCCAAGATATCCGCCAAAATGGCGGCTTTAGCCGGATAGATATGTTTTACTACTGCAGGCAATAATACTGACAAGCCCGACCCATGAGGCAAATCAGCTTTGATACCGCTAAGAGGATGCTCCATGGCATGGGTAAAGTGCAGCAATCCATTGTCAAAAGAAGCCCCTGCAATCATCGAAGCGTATAATAAATAATAGCGAGCTTCCAAATTCTTTGGATCTTCTTGTGCCAATGGCAAGTAACGGGTAACAAGTGAGATTACTTCGCGAGCCAACGTTACAGCATATATATTCCCCAGCTTCGTGGTAGCTGCTTCAATGGCATGATTGACAGCATCAATGGATACATAAGCAGTCTGTTCTGGCGGCAAAGTAGTCATAAGTGCCGGATCATCAATAGAATATAGAGGATACAAGCATTCATAGGCAAGGACTGGCTTATACTCTTTCTCCGGTATACTGACAACAGCAAAGCGATTGGCTTCCGTTCCAGTTCCATGCGTCAAATTAATGGCAATAATCGGTACTGCCTTTTCTGGCAAAAAAGTATATTCATATAACTCTCGTGCAGTTTTACCTGGATTGGCTACTAAAGCAGCCACACTCTTTCCTGCGTCAATGGGGCTGCCGCCACCAATGGCGATAACAGCTTGTGCTCCAAATTCCAGTGCTGCATTTGCCGCTTCATCAACTTGATCAACGGTTGGATTGGATGTGACTTTACTATACAACATTGGCAGGATATTGACGGCATCCAATGCTTTTTTCACATGCTCCCAAGCACCAGATTTGATGTGAGATCCCCTGCCAGTAACCACGACCACCTTACTAATTCCTTTTTCAGATAAAGTTTTTGCAATGTCGGTCATTTTAGTAATGGCGCCAATACCAAAATATACGGTTGTTTTAGTACGGATTTCAACAATTTGTGCTAAATCAATTTCTTTCCCCCACATGTACATCCCCGCCTTTTCTGATTTTTCAGTTTATGTATATTGCTAGTATATCGTACCCTTAATGCAAAAACAATCCTTTTTTGTGAAAAAAGTAACGGATTTAATAGAAATAAAACTCTCCGCCAAAATCGCGAATAGCTATATTTCTATAGTTACTTATTTTATTTATGCCCTGGGCAGATGTCACCAGTTAAGCGGTCTATCCATGTCAACTGCCGGTAATTAATCGTTTCATTTTCATCTGCTTCGGCGATCTGCTCCATACAATCCTTACATATTTTTTGCCCAGCTGCTGCAATGATTGCTGGCGGTATTCCCAAACGACTTAATCGGCTGCTCCTGTCTTCCACTTCAATATCCTGTATATCTACAGCCTCATCACTGATCACGATGAGTCCTGTATCGCCCCGGAAACTAGGATCACTACGCACAGAACTTATTTTCTTGCAACGCACTGCCAAGGATTTATATTTTTCAATAACCCGATAGTCTATGTTTCCGTTGATGATCAGCTTGTCCGCTCTTGGGTCCTTAAGAGCCTGAAGGATTTCTGAATAAATCCCTTTTTCTCGTACTTGCTCTGTGGTTAATTTCTTTATGATTCGTTCTCTAAATTCCCCCAAATACTGTACCTTTTCATCATATTTTAATTCAGGTGCTCCATGCAGCCCCACTAATAAGGCCTGCTCAACTTTATCTTTTTGCACCATTCTGCTAATATCTTTTGAATGGTCTTGGCTATCGATAACAATCCCTCCTAACGCTACTGACATAATGCTATAGAAAACTATATCATATTTTTGTATTCAATTCCAATTTTAGAAGAGCTGCAAAAAAAAATGCTGCACATCCTTAAAACATAAATGAACCACAGAGGCGCAGAGAACACTGAGAATAGATATAATTAGGGTTAAAAACCTCTGTGTCCTTTGCGTTCAACGTTCCCTCTAAACAAGAAACAAAGGACTTATTTATATCTTTTTGTGTTCTCCTTTGTGTGCCGCGAGCGGCGGCATTGTGCCTTTGTGGTTCGTAGAGAAAAACCTTTAAAATCAAATTAAGAAGATGGCAACGATTGTTGTTACAAAGAGGCCAATCATTACTGGCAGCAAATTACGCCGTGCTAATTCGAAAGGACTCACATTACAAATGGCCGCAGCGGCGATTACACTCCAAGGAATTAAAGTGCCCCCGCCAGTAAAAACTGCAGCAATTTGCCCTAATGCAGTCAGAGTTCCTATACCTGAACCAATCGAAACGGAAAAAAGCTTCGCTAGAGACCCAACGAGGGATATACCTGAAAATCCAGAGCCATCGAGACCTGTTATAATCCCCACAATCATGATCGTAAATGCCCCAATTGTCGGACTGATGGAAACCATTTGAGCCATAGCTAAACCTAAATCATTGACTAATCCTTGTGATCCTAAAGGCAGAATCTTGCCAAATATAGAAATAAAGCCACTATCACCCAAGTAGAAAAATGCAGCGATGGGAATAATCGGCCCAAATACCGTGATGCCAAACTTCAATCCCTCTAGCAAATAGAAAGTCGTTTTTTCAATGCCATTATTGCGATGAGCTACAAGAGATATGATAATCATAATGAATATAGAGGTTCCGCCAATCAAAGCCGTTGCATCTGATCCTCGTAAATTAAAAGCATATAGTGCGGCCACATCCAAGCCAAAGAGGATCGGCACCATAGCTGCAATCCATCCTTTAGTTTTAGCAGAAAGGGAAGTATGAATAAGCAGATCTTCTTGCTCATTAGGATCACTTACTACAACCGTTTCATTTTCTACCGTTAACTTCCCAAGAGCCATATCTCTTTTTAATAACCAATAAGCAGCACTTACCGTTACCACTCCCATTACAATCAATAAGGGGATACTTGCACTTACTACCTCCTGGACTGGAATACCTGCGGCTGCAGCTGTCAATTTCGGTGCGCCTTGAATCACCAAATCCCCGGATAGAGCAATTCCATGTCCAAACAAGTTCATAGCAACTGCAACCCCCATAGCTGGTAAGCCTACCCGACGACTGACTGGCAGCAATACAGCACCCATAAGTGCTGCTGCTGGTGAAGGCCAAAAAAAGAAGGAAATGATCATCATGAACAATCCAATGAGCCAATATGCCATACCAGGAGTGCGAATGATCCTTGCAAAAGGCTCTACCATAATTTCGTTGACCCCTGCATGAAGCAGGGCTTTACTCATAGCTACGATGAGAGAAATAATCAAAATCGTACCTGACAGTTCATTGATTGCATAAACAAAGCTATTAAATATCCCAATAACAGCTTGATTCAATGTTCCTGTTGCCACATAGCCCATTAAGAATATCCCAATAATGCAGATTAGACTTGTATCTCTGCGCATTGTCATGGTAAGGATTATCAAAAGAATAAAACTAGTGAAAATCCAATGTAAAGAAGTCAGTTCAAACATTAAACTTCCCCCTCTAAATTCAGTACTATGACAGTGTATGCAAATGATAGGAAAAGAGCTACTAAAAGACTGCTACAAAACATAAAGCTCAGTTCTGCCTATCGCAAAACTGAGCTTATAAATATTGATTGATTAATTTATTATCTACATTGAAAAATACTACATAACAGCTTACAAGCAAACTATAAAATCACTCTACTTACTTTTGATTTGGTTTGTTATTCTCATGTAAGTTACTATGAGAATAACCATACATCCCATAAATGACTAAACCAATCGCACTCCAGATAAAGAACCGAATCCAAGTTGCAAAGGCCAAATTATACATGATATAAAAACAACAAAGTACTGCTAATGTAACAACAATATTTACTGCGGGACAGCGGAATGGACGTTCCATATCCGGCTTGGTTTTACGAAGAACAACGACTCCAATCGTGGCTATGACAAAGGCAAACAACGTACCAATGCTACACATCTCAGCAACAATGCCAATCGGGGTGAAACCGCTGATGAGGGCAACACCAACACCCACTATGATGGTAATTACATGAGGAGTCCGATATTTCTCATGAATTTTTCCAAGAACCGATGGGATGAGTCCATCCCGAGACATGGTGAAAAATACCCTGGTTTGTGCATACATCATAACTAATAATACCGTAGAAAGTCCGCAGATTGCCCCCGTTCCAACTAATGCCGAACCAAAATTATAACCAAGAGCTCGCAGAACATAAGCTACCGGTTCTGCATTATTTAATTGATAATAGGGCACGACTCCTGTCATAACGGCAGCTACAGCAATGTATAAAACAGTACATACGGCTAAGGATCCTATAATCCCAATAGGCATATCCCGCTTAGGATTACGGGTTTCTTCGGCAGCAGTAGCAATCGAATCAACACCAAGATAGGCAAAGAATATAACTGCCGCTCCAGCAGAAACACCAGCAAAACCAAAAGGCATAAACGGCGTCCAATTCACAACATCCACCTTGGGGCCAGCCATTAGCAAAAATATAAAAATCGCACCCAGTTTTATAGCCACCAATACCCGATTTACTGTCACACTTTCTTTGACGCCAAGCACTAATAAAAACGTCATAAACAACGTGACTAAAACGGCGGGCAAATTGACAATACCTCCATCTGCCGGAACCGCTGTTAATGCCAAGGGTATATCAATTCCCCCTGATTTGAGCAGCCCAACGGTATAAGCGGACCACCCACCCGCAACGGCACTGGCTCCTACAGAATACTCCAATACCAGATTCCAGCCAACCAGCCAGGCAATTCCTTCACCTAAAGCCATATAGGTGTAAGTATAGGCACTGCCAGCAATTGGAACCATGGAAGCAAGTTCTGCATAGGCAAGACATACAAAGGCACAAGTAATACCCGATATAACAAAGGATAGCATAATACCAGGTCCAGCATATTTAGCAGCTGCTACACCAGTTAAAACAAAAATCCCTGTACCAATAATTACGCCGATCCCAATTAATATAATATCTACGGCTCCCATAGTCTTTTTAAGAGAATGTGTCTTGGCTTCGTGTTCCATTATCGTAATGCTTTTCGTGCGAAAAATATCCATTGGTCATCCTCCTACTAAAATAAAATTCTTCCAAGAGGTATTACTTCCAGTTTTATTGATACTTTCCTGCATTTCTTTTTCATCCTAAAATTAGCTCTATTTGGAAAAGTAATACTTTTTCAAATAGAGCTATGAAAAGGACTCAATTAATTTCTATTCATTATGCAAAGGGTTTAAAACGAGCAGTAAAGAAACGTAATACCGGTGGTTCATAAATCATCTCTAATCCAGCAATTTGATTACGATTTTGATAAAGTTCAATTACGGAATCCGCGACTACATCCATATGAGCGTAGCTATACACACGGCGAGGAATGGTTAAGCGCACGAGCTCTAATTTCGGATAGTAGTGATTCCCTGTTTTAGCATCCCGCCCTGCTGATATAATCCCTCGTTCCATAGAGCGTACTCCCGAAAGAATGTAAAGCTGAGCAGCCAATGCTTGAGCAGGAAATTGATCCTGAGGAATATGGGGCAAAAATCGCTTCGCGTCAAGGAATACTGCATGACCGCCAATTGGCTTTACAATGGGTACGCCAGCCTGATCTAATTTCTCACCTAAATAGCGAACTTGTTCTACACGGTGTTTAATATAGTAATAATCGATGGATTCCCGTATACCACGAGCCATTGCTTCCATATCCCGACCAGCCAGACCGCCATAACTGGGCATTCCTTCGAATAGTACAACCAGCTGCGTGGCTTTTTGAAATAGGTCTTCATCATTTAGCGCCAAGAATCCGCCAATGTTTACTAGGCAGTCTTTTTTACCGCTCATGGTAGCGCCATCACCATAGTTGAACATTTCTTTTACAATTTCTCCGATGGATTTATCTTTATACGCTTCTTCTCTTTCTTTAATAAAGTACGAATTTTCGATACAGCGAGTAGCGTCAAACATAATTTTTATGCCATGTTTTTTGGTAAGCTCTCGTACTGCACGAATGTTTTCCATACTGACTGGCTGACCGCCTGCTAAATTTACCGTTACCGCTACGCAGATATAGGGAATCTTGTCACCGCCTACCCGATCGATTAGATCTTGCAGTTTCTTCAGATCCACATTGCCCTTGAAAGGATCTTCATTCTGCGAATCATGAGCTGCATCGACAATCACATCCACAAAGGTAGCACCATTTAATTCTTGATGAGCACGAGTAGTGGTAAAATACATATTTCCAGGAACATAGTCACCAGGCTTAATTGCTATTTGCGATAAAATATTTTCTGCACCCCGCCCTTGGTGAGTAGGTACCACATATTTAAAACCATACACTTCACGAACTGTTTTTTCTAATTCAAAGAAATTAACACTGCCGGCATAGGCTTCATCTCCAAGCATCATGCCAGCCCATTGATTGTCACTCATTGCATTGGTGCCGCTGTCAGTCAATAAATCAATATAACATTCCTTGGAATTTAATAAGAATGTATTATACCCGGCACGTTCAATTGCCGCTTCTCGTTCTTTTCGAGTCGTCATTCGAATGGTTTCCACCATCTTGGTCTTGTACGGTTCTGCCATAAATTTACGCTCCATAATCCAATCATCCCCCTTGAAATCATTTCATTTTTTTAGTGACTGCATCTTTGCTCTTTCTTACTCTAAAATAGCGGTAAGCCCACTATAGTTAAATGCAAAAAGTGTGCCAAGTCTTCAAGTACGATTGTACTTAGATTGGACACTCAAGATTCTATGATTTGGCAATCTTTTATTGTAAGAAAGTTTCCAATAGTGCAAAAAGTTTCCGTTTGCTTATCCTAAGCCGTATAAAATGCGAAAGGGGATGTTAAAATGATTTATTCATTGGCTAAATTATATTTCCGCAGCTTCTTTAATACCGCCGTGTGAGATAAATCCAAGACAGAGCCAACTCGCCGGGAAGAACGGTATCGTCTTAGCGTTTCTTTTAAAATAGCACGTTCTGCCTCAGCCAAACGTTCTTTTAAGCTCTGATAGGTCTCAAATTGTATGGTTGATAAGGGATTGGCTGTCGCTGCGATTCTCCCCAGACAGATGTGTTCCGGACGAACCTTAGAACCCTCTACTAGATTTACTGCCCGCTCAATAACATTTTCCAGTTCCCGTACATTACCAGGCCAGTTATACTGCTCTAGCCGTTCTAATGCCTCTTTACTAAAACCATTCACTGGACGACGCATTTTATCCGCAAAACGCTGTAGAAAATACTCAGCTAATAAACCAATATCTTCTGGGCGCTCCCGCAAAGGAGGAATCGTAAGAGGAATCACATTTAAGCGGTAATATAAATCTTCCCGAAATGCTCCACGAACCACCATATCCTCCAAATTTCGATTGGTAGCCGTTATGACACGTACATCTACCGCAACTTCACGAGAACTGCCCAAACGTCGTACTCGCCGTTCCTGAAGTACCCTCAGTAATTTCACCTGCAAATGCACTGACATTTCTCCTATTTCATCTAAGAATAGAGTACCACCATTGGATAATTCAAAGAGTCCTGGCTTCCCCCCCTTGACTGCTCCCGTAAAAGCTCCCTCTTCGTAGCCAAATAGTTCACTCTCCATTAAGGTTTCTGGAATCGCTGCACAATTAATCGGCACGAAAGTACCTTGGGATCTTGCAGAGCCGCTATGCAGTGCCCTTGCAAAAAGTTCCTTGCCAGTTCCCGTCTCTCCCCGAATCAAAACAGTAGAATCACTTAATGCATATCTGCGGGATTGCAGAATCAATTCTTTCATGACCATACTGTCACAGGTAATATCACCAAAATCGACAGGCAGAGACGCTGTCATCTTTTTCACCAGTTCTCTGACATCCCCAATATCACGGAGCACTGTTACGACACCAATTACCTCATTATTAGTATCCTTAAGAGGAACGGTACTAATCACACAATAGCTGCTGATGCATTCAACGAACATTTCTTGATCTTTATAGGAGCAGCCCGTTTTTAACGTCTCTGCCACCAGTGCATTCCAGGAGGAATTCTCGATGGATTGTCCGATCATTGTTCTTGAAGAAATCTTTAGGATGCGAGCAGCGGCAGCATTACATTGAATAATACTGCCATCACAATTCACTACTAAAATTCCATCTCGGACGGAAGTTAAAACAGCATCAAGCTGTTCCACCCGTTCTTTTGAAGGCATAAAGCGGGTTATCTCCACACTATGTACATCAGCTACCCTTTCGAGCGCCTCAATCAGTTCTTTCGCGTCCTTTTGAAGCACACCTTGACACTCTAAAAACACAGCCCCTTGCTCCACTTCAATGGTTACGATGTTAATTTTGCGTTCTTCCAGAATGATGCTAATATCGCGAACTAACCCAATACGGTCACTACAAGGCATGCGCAAACGCAAGCTTCTCACTCCCCTTTATCACATGTAGCTAGATGGGTATTTATAAGGCCTTGTTAGGGTGTGTTTTCAAGAAACTATCAAAACGCTCACTGACGGCGCTTTTTGCACCAGACCACCCCCTAGCTGATTTCAATGAAACTTTTACGCCAGAAATCAAGAATTTTTTTATTCTTCAGCCAATTTTCATCTGAATTAATAATTACTAGATTACAGATTTCTAACATCCCCTTGACATCTTCGTCATAAGAATATAGTCTTTTCTCAATATTACTGTCACTCCGACTATAGATTCTTTGCCTGCATTCATCTTTTGAAGCAAAAACCCCTACTAATAAAACCCTTTCATTAAAGTGCTTTTTCAATTCTCTGGCACCATGAACATCTACTACAATTGACCTCGTTTGCTGATTCTTTACTACTTCATGGATAGACTTCAGATTGGATGCATACAGATTTCCGCTATATTCGGTAACTTCCAGCAACTCCCCCTTCTCTTTCATCCCAAGTATGTTTTCACGAGTAGTAAAGTGGTAATGTACACCATCAACTTCGCTCTTTCTTGGTTTTCTTGAGGTAAAAGTAATAATAGGGGCAGCGCCCACATATTTTTGTATCGTTGTCTTCCCTGAACCACTAGGGCCTGTAAATGAAATAATCGAAAACATGATTCACCCCCGGATAGTATAAACTCATCATACTTTATATATATTCTTTGAAAAAGGAATATATATTTTTTTATGAGAAAAACGCTTCAAGAAGTCTCCTTCTATACCAAAAGGTAGAAGGAAGATTCTTTTTTATTATCGAACTATATTAAGTCATTATAATACTATTTTTGACAACTCTTCCCTAAATCCAGTCTACCTAGGAGGAAACCATGCCAAGAACCTACAAAAAAAGAGTTAGCAAGAACCCTACGATTAATAAGGCCATTTTGCCTCAAATAAATAGCAGTGCTGTTGCTACCAGAATACTGTCTGCAATTCGCACCACTCCATTGGGAATTATACTGATCGCCGGAATCGCATTCTTTCATCTTGATGATCTGCCAAGTTCCTTTATCTCTGCCATACCGACCATCTCTTATATGATACTTCTTTTCGGAATTGCAATTACCTCCTGTTTTAACCGAAGTCGTGCATTTTTTATCTTATTGATTCTATTTTTAAGCCAGTTAGGAATGTCCATCCCGATTCCTACACATTTAGATAAAACCGTTGCCCTGCATGGTATTTATTTAACAGTTAGTCTGCTGCTTCCTTTAAATTTGCTCTTTTTTGCATCTTGGTCAGAACGAGGAATTTTTTCAAGCTGGGGAAAAAGATGCTTTTTATTCATTTTTCTTCAAGTGGTTTTTGTTATGGGTTTAGTATTATCAGGAGATAGAGAGCTTTTCAATGAAATCAGTAAAAAATTGTTTGCTTTTTCTTTTATGCCTGTAACACCCATTCCTGATGCTGCTCTAGTTACCTTTTTTCTGTCAGGCGTTTTACTATTGATCAAACGTCGAAGAAATAATACCCACTTTAAAACAACTATTTTTGGTGTCTTAGCAGCTGTCGCTTTTGCCCATCATTTTAATGCCGCCCAGATTGCAATTCCCTTCTTTTATGCTGTTGCCGGATTAATGATCATCGTGTCGGTGATTCAGGACTATTATGTTAAAGCCTATTTAGACGAGCTAACAGGTTTACCCTCGCGCCGTTCCTTAAACGAAGATATGCTTAAACTTGGCAGCAACTATACCATTGCGATGGTCGACGTCGACTTTTTCAAAAAGTTTAATGACACCTATGGGCATGATGCAGGTGACGATGTCCTTCGCTTAATTGGTAAGGTTATGAAAAACTTTAAAGGTGGTAAAACCTTTCGATACGGCGGTGAGGAATTTACGGTATTATTCCCTGGTAAAAACCTCAGTGAAGCAATCCCTTATTTAGAAGTGCTGCGAGAGGAAATCGCAAAAAGTAAATTTGTATTGCGCCAGGATAGTAAACGCAAAAAAAATACCAATAAAAAGCTAAGTATTACCGTCAGCATCGGCGCAGCAGACTCCAATCATAAAGAAATCAGCCCTGATGAAGTCATTAAATTAGCAGATAAAGCCTTGTATCGAGCCAAAGAAAATGGCCGCAATTGCGTTAGTCAATAAAAATAAAAGACCTCCTGGATGTAAAATCACTTCTACATCCAGGAGGTCTTTTAATCACTTGTCATATCTATTATATGACAAGCCCGACAATTTTTACTTCCTTATCTTTTATCATATCTATAAATTCATCATCAACTTGCAAAATAGGATATGTGGGCGTTACATTCGGCAAGAATGCTACCTTTGCCTTGCGTCCATCTTCTAGGATTACAGAACTACTAAGCAGATAGTCATTAATACGACGGGAAAAAACATCACATACCGTTGGGTCTAGCTTTGTGAACATTTCCAGCTTAATTGCTTGCAAAAGCATAAACGGATTAATGCTTTCCGATTCCGCTATCATGTTGCTTAAATGATTCACCACTCCGATCACTCGGGCGAAGACATGAATATTTTCTCCAGATAATTGCTGAGGATACCCGCTGCCATCCATATATTCATGATGTTGAACGATTGCTGTTAAAATAGTAGGGGAAAGGGCTCTACTATCTTTCAATAATTTGAAAGTTAAAAGTACATGAGTTTGTATCTTTTCCGAATGTGCCGTAACAGAATCTTTATCAATAAATAATTCAAGTGGAAGCTGGGTTTTTCCCACATCATGCAATAATCCTGCAAAGATAATTTCCTTAATATCCTTAGAAGAAAAATTCATCCACTCCGCAAGCATGCCTGATAAAGCTGCCACCATAACCGAATGGTAAGCTAATGAATTATGAGGCGTTAAGCTAAATAACAAACGATTTACTGCCTCTGATGGATAAATGAGATGCTCAAAAATTCCCGACGCTATTTTATGAAAATGTTTGATATCAATCTTCTTATTATTTCTGATACTATTAAATAGTGCATCTACTTGCTCTACAGAATCTTGCAAAGTCTGCTCAAAATCCATTGCTTTTTTAATTAATATTGGGGGCAATTCAGAGGGAGAAGAGGCTTCTTCAGGTCCTTCTTCTATGATCTCAGCCGCTGTATCAGAATGGCTTTCGATTCTAACATAAGTAATATCCCAATTCTTTATATTCTGAATGGTTTTATTCGTTAAGGTTCCTCCCTTTGGAAACAAAATTTGTTTTCCATTCAGAGAGTAAATCGCTTCAGCTACAATCATACCCGGCTGCAGATCAGCACTAGCTACTTTTTTCATTAATGAATTCCTCCAATGTTTCCATATCTTTACTAAAAATTTTACTTTTCTTATGAACAGGCAATAAAATGGCACTATAATCTGTTTATTATCTATAGGATAAAGGATTTGGAAAATTTATACGACTACCAAAAGGTATAGAAACATACATTTATTTTCATAAAAATGAGTTTAATATAAAAACCGCTTCTCTAATGATGCTTACTTCCATCTTAGAAAAGCAGTTTGTTCTTATCATCTATTTTCTTCTTAAACTAACCCCACTAGTACGATTATCGATTTCAATTTAAATCTTTATCTTTAAAGTAGCGAATTCCCCTGATGGTCAAACTGGCTTCCAGCCCCTTATCAGTCAATTGATACATCCAAGTGTCCTTACCCGCCGAAACAGCACCTTCCAAAGATCCTCCGCTTACACTATCTGTTGCTGCCACGGTAGCCTGTCCACCTACGGCCCATCTGTCATTGATAAAATCCAAATACGCTTCTTGCGTTTGGAATCCTAAAACCACATCAAATTTTTTTATGCCAAGTCCAAATCCAACCTGTACATCACCTGTTCTCATAAAGGTTTCTTCCTTGGTAGTATTGTGAATAGCCACCCCTTTGCCACCCCCGCCTCCTAAGAAGACAACTTTAACGTCAGTAATACGAAATACAGCATATCCTACAGCATTCTCAACGGCTTGTCTGGCACCCGGATGAATCGTATAAAGCTTATCCAAGGTTTCCTGGGCTGAACTTCGTATAGATTCACGTTTTTCTTCCTTACTCGCCGCACTTACTACAGAAGCCGTCAAACCTAAAATAAGCATTAAAATCGTAACGGTTCTCGTAACTTTATTCATACTCTCTTCCTCCCTTATCCTGATAATTCTTTTTAAGGTCCATATTTCTTTTGCTGCTACAATTATGCATTGCCCAAATGTAGACTTCCATTTTATTTACCTTTAAAGAAAATAGCTCTTACAATCTGACCAACGGTCTTTGCATAGATGATTAACGTTTCCCACTCAACTTTCACATCATACATCACATCATTTGCCTGACTAGCTGTTTCCTTTACACTTGCTGCTATTTGATTGACATTTTCTAATACAGTAGGCAATAATGATATTGTTTCTTTTAAACCCATCTCGTTGGCATTGAGAATTCGTTTAACATCATCAAGTATGAACAATATTCTTCGTATAACATGAATCAAATAAATGCCAATCGCTACTACAATCAAAAAAACAATTCCGATTGCTATATCGTATATTGATATATACATACATATCCCTACTTTCAAAATGGTTTAATCGGTGATCTAAAACAACAAGGCTGCTACTATCACTAAACTCACTGCTCACTCCTTCCTTTAGTCTTAAGCACCTTCACTAAATGTTACTACCACATTGCATTTGACGATCGTTTACGGTATCGATTTCAACATGACTTATCACTTGATATGACCTATAATTATGTATTTCACTTAAATGTCCTTTTTTTCCTGCAATACATACAATAAGCTTTTCTATATCCATCTCACCAATTTGTCCTTCTTTCATCAGCTTACTAGACCTATTTCTGCAGAAACGCCGATTACTTCCTCTCGCCTATATCCCAGCCATTTTAGTTCTATATCATTGATGTAAATAAAAATTCCATCAAAAAACCATCCCATACTAACAACTAATAGGATGGAATGGTTTACTATTTTACCTGTAATATTTACCTGTACATTCTGTAACATCGATTTCAATAACAGCAGTACCCTTTACCATATTTTCTTGAAGTCTATTGCCTGAAAAATGCGGCGTGTATTTATCGACAACTCGATCTAGCACTTCTCTTTTATAATCTAAGTCTTCTAGCACCACAGCATTGCCTAATGCAAAATCACGTCTCACAAAACAAAGTTTGTATTCCAAAAACTTTACTTATATACTTATTAGAAGTGACTGTGCAGTCGTGCATATAATAAGCATTCCTGTAAATTTATTGAACAATATTTACATCAAAGAAAAAATGGTTCTGCTGAAATTTGGGAAATGCTGAATAACTTGATAGTCTACTAAGTTATTCAGCAAATACAACAAGAACAGTTATCAAAAAAACTAAATCTACAGGGATCATGGAAAAAGCGCTCATCATAGGTGCTTGATGTATATTCTTTTGTTGAAGAAACAATCTCCCAAAACAGTTTGTTACTAATAAATTAAATGCCCATAAAACTTAAGACCACAGATTCTTAACGCCCAACAGTGCACCTTACTTGTTTCACTGAACATATCAACTGGTTGAATTTCTTTAGCGACATAGCCAAATTCTGATAATATCGCAATATCTCTAGCTAGGGAAGCTGTATTGCAGGATACGTAGACGATGCGTTTTGGGGTCATGTGGGCGAAGTAATTTTCAACCATAATTGTTTAGATATATTTCTTTTAATGAAACTAATCCCAGTTAAAACTTACTTAGATTTAAGTCTTCATATGTTACATCACTATTTATGGAAAAAATCCCCCATTGATGATTTTGTAAAGCGTACATGCGTGTACTTAACGCTACTTTATCATTTATATACAATACTGCAACTGAGTCATCAATCAATAACGTAAAATTTAAACTTTCATTATCATTAACATCCAGTGGAACTGTTAACTCTGATTTTGCAGTTGCAATTTTATCTGTGGATACATTAAAAAATTTGACCTCTTTCGATTTAGGGTTAAATGCAATATTCAAAGATGCAATATCGTATTCTCCTACATTAAACATAAATCCAAACATGCCTTCTTTTGATTTTTTAGTTATTTTTCCCGTTATCTTATTTACTCCCTGTATTTTAGGAAATGTTACCACTTCATAGCCTTTTGCTGAAAAAGTATACTTCTCATTGGAAGCCGTTACTGTTTCTGTCTGAGTGATTGGCTTTAGCTTAATGTTATTATTTAAATTCTCAACAACCTGTTCAACTGGTGTTGGATAAAGTTCTCCGTTTTCCCTCTGTTTAATTTGATGTACTACCAGGTTTCCTGCCCAGTCAGTTTTATTATTATCGGAATGTCCTCCCTTTGTCGGTGTCCATCCACATAAATAAAGGTTCTGAGAATCTTTTACAAGTTTTCCTGCATAAAAACCATTGCTATCAAAAAAATCTAGTTGAGGTTTAGTAAATGGTCCCTTTGAATCCTTTGCAATTCTGTAATGAACAACACGATTTGGCCATTGGTCAGAAAAAGTCAGGTACCAATATTCCCCATATTTAATTAAGGTAGGGCATTCCATATTGGCAGAATTTCCCATATCATTGTCAAAAAATACACCGTTATCAGCCCAATTTTTCAAATCCTTTGATGTATATAGTGCTATTACGCCCTTATCATTTTTGGTTCTAGTTGTTATAAGCATCCAATACTCTTTATAATCATCATTATAAAAAACATATGGATCTCTGAAATCATTGCGTAAATATTTTGCTGAAGCAAAAAATTTATCCCCAGGTATCTTGATCCAATTTATTAGATCCTTGCTGATAGCATGCATAATTGCTTCTTTTGGTACTTTCCTCCAGTTAAATCCTGTATAGAAAGCATGATATAATCCGTCCTTCTCCTGCATTACAGACCCAGTACCTAATGCAGAATCTTGAGCAAATTCATTTTGAGAATATCGAATAACAACACCTTCATTTTTATAGTCGTAGAAATTATTTGTTGTAAATAAACTCCATGGATGAAATCCAACATCGCCATCCCGTAAATCTTCTAAATAAAATACTTGAAATTTATTACCGTCGTAATACGGCATAGGATCTCCCACCCAACTATATCCTGTTCTTGGAAATATTGTTAATTGATAAAATGCAGACGTAACACTCATTCCAAAAAACAGACTCAGAAGTGCTATAAAAATAGAAATTAATTTCTTCATTTTGTAACCATTCCTTTCGCTTCACTCAAGGCACAGAAAGAAGTGAAACCCTTGTGCGACAACTACACTTCTTGTCACCAAACGCCTTTAGAAATAGAATTCCCATTGAACACGAGAAAATTTAGCGTCTTCCTGAACATTATTATAAATATTTCCAGGATCAAATTTATTAGCTTTTCCAACTGTATAATAACAAATTAGCTTCGTACTTCTTACTGGTACATACTCAAAACCAATGCGAATGCCTTTGAATTCATTATATCTGGCACTCCAATCTTCATTATTAGACTTAAGATCATCTAGGAAAATATTTGTGAGGCTAGAATGGCCTTGTATAAAATACTTTTTAACATAGATATCATAAGAACCCGGTATACCAGGATCACATGATTTATATTGAAGACTCATGATATTAGCCTTATTCTTATAGCTGAAATCGGATTTAGCATATGCAGCGAAGAAACTGAGGTCCTCGCTAAGTTTGGTATTAAAACCGATTTCATAGGATTTGAAACCTTCTCCAGTTTGTCTCCGAGTCACTTTACCATAGCTACCTTTAATGTAGGTGGTTGGATTTACTGGCGCTTCAACTTCAACAGAAGTAACACGATAGTTAGTACTCCCGTCTTCCCATACACCATCAGGATTACCACTATAACCATGCATTATGTGACTATAAGTATTACCCGAATTCAGAGTGGCTTTTATCTTATCGCCATAGCTAATTTGAAAGCCGTCAATTTTGTCATCAAAAGTGAGACCATATGGAGAAAGATGATAATATCTACCAAGTTTCACTTTAGTTTCTCCAATAGAACCATCCGCATACAGCTGTAAAAATGGCCGTTGATAATCATTTGAAGTATATGCTCCGGTATTGTTAGTTATATCGTTTTCAAATTCATTCTCACTTCTAAGAGACCAAATATCATTTATTTTGAAGTTGGTACTTATGTTAACCCACATCGTCTGATTATCTTTATAAGCCCTAGTACCGAAGTTATCTCGATCGTATCTAATACGAGAATAACCATACATAGAAAGTCGAGGATTATCCGCCTTATCTTCGAGCTTCTCTAAACGCCTATCGAAACTTTGGAATTGATCCTTGAATTCTTCTTTGAATTCTTCTTCATGTTCAATCCTCTCTAAACGCCTATCGAAACTTTGGAATTCATCCTTGAATTCTTTCGCCAATTTCTCGATCTCATCTTTTTGAGCATCATTAGCTTTGTCGAATCTGGCCATAGCTTTAAGTACAAGTGAAGCCATTTTATTACGAGTGATAGCGTTTGTACCATTAAAAATTCCATCATTAGTATTAATATCGATAATACCAGCTTTAACTAAATCATTTACTGCATTATAAGCCCAAGAATCAGGCTTAACGTCTGAAAGAGGATCAACTGTAGCAGCAAGGGAGGTGCCAACTATGCTAAGTACCATAGTTGGTATCAATAAAAAAATCACTAAATCTTTTTTCATATTTAAAACACTCCTATGTAATCTTGTGTTCTTCAAACACTCTTGATATTACAGTATTTAGTTTAAACAGATTCAAGTATTTTGTATATGTATGGATAATATGGATAAAGTTATTTTTATTAAGCCCATCGGCTTTTTTTCCTGTATAGCCCACTTCGAGATACCGTCAATACATTGTATAGCTTCGCTACCTATACTAATAGCGATTGCTCTTGATAAATTCGAATTTTTCGTGAAGTAGACCGCTGTTTTTTCAGGATTACATTTTTATTTCGAAGTTCACGAATCTCATTTTTTATATGGGCTTAGCATTCTTATTATTTTGATTTTACTATATATTGTGAATATTATTAAAATAACATTTTGTCGTGACTTCCGCCATTACTCTCTCTAGATCAATTAATCCAGCCATTGAGAAGTTTCCATGCCTGCAATTTTTCTACTTGAACTGATACTCCTTCTGCAAAAAGATCATAGTGAATACTAGTGCTGTTAGGATATATTCTGTTTGACATAACAACCTCACCATCATTCACAAATACTTCAATAGATGAACGATCTATAAAAATCTGCAAATCGAGATAGCGATCATCTTTTAGATCTACTTTTGCTCGGCTTTGACTGTAGTCTTCACCTGTCTCTTTGTTCCAATCATTTATTCCTGACTCAGACCGATCAACCACAAATTCTCGTTTGCCTACATCATAGTATAGTAATGTTTTTTCTTTCCCATCGTCTGATTCACGTGCGATGAGCCCAAATCGTCCATTTCCCTTTAATAGTTTAATTCTTGCCTTTATTTCTAAAGAATCCCCGTTAACCTTCTTCAAATATCCTTTCTGACCTTCGCTTACATTCAGGTTTTTATAGGAAACTTGCGTATCACGCAGTTTCTGCATCTCTTCAACAGGAACAGATAGTACTTTAGATCCGTCTTTGCTAAGTTTTAGCTCCCTAGGTACCGTTAACGCACCTGCCCAACCATCGTTGGCAGTAGGAAACTTACTACCCCATCGATTCATCCAACCAATCATAATGCGTCTGCCTTTATTATCCTGGAAAGTTTGACCAGCATAAAAATCCTGACCATAGTCTACCTGCTGAACATTCTGCTGCGTAAATTTTTCCGTCTGATAATTCATGTTTCCAACAATAAATATATTTTTTGCATCCTTCATATTCATCGGTGAAAGTAATAATACATCTTTTTCACCTAAAGAAAAAAGGTTCGGGCACTCCCACATATCTCCTTGCGTGCCATTACTTTCAGCAGCAACACCTTGATAGTCCCACTGGCGCAAATCGGTAGAACGGTATAATACAGCCCGTCCTTTGCCATCTTTGCCAGTACCAACCAACATATACCACATATTCTCATGCTTCCATACGCTAGGATCACGAAAATCAGTGCTAGCATCGGGCGGCAATTCCCGAATCACTGGATTTCCTTCATATTTTTTAAACGTAATACCGTCAGAACTAGTCGCCATACATTGCAATTCCTTGGTTGTACGATTGTCAGAATGAGCTGTATAAAATAAAGTAATTACACCATTATCATCCACAGCGCTACCAGACCAGCAACCCGACTCGTAGTCTTGGTCAGGTGCTAAAGCGATCGGTTTATATTGCCAGTGTACCAAATCTTTACTCACAACATGCCCCCAGTGCATGGGACCCCAATACGGTGCGTAGGGATAGTGCTGATAAAACACATGATACTGTCCTTTAAATTGGATTAAGCCATTGGGATCATTGATCCAACCAGTAGGTGCCATAATGTGATAATTAAGCCTAAAGGGACTCTGCCGTACTTTTTCATAATCAGCCCAAACGGCTTTATTTGCTTTATCTAATGCATTATAGGCTCTATATTCCTGGGGTACATCAGTTGACGAATCTGCTGCCAGTACAATGCCGCTAGCACTAAGTGAAACCAGAAGAAACAACGTAGCAAATAAACTTTTTTTCATTGTTCATTTCACCCTTTTCTTATTGTTGTTATAACCTGCTGACTTAAAATAAAACTCAATGTGAGCACAGTATTTTATATCTTTTTACACCTCAGTGTTGTCATTACCATGCTTAATATTGGTTACCTATCTCGAGTGCTGTTTAATATTACACATTTGCCAACTCCGTCGCAAAATCAAAGACATGCATATGATTCCAATTGATCATCATCGTTACCTAATCACCTCGGTTGTGTATTCCGCACCGATAGACGTGCAATAACCTCCTTCCCGCCAACATTTAAACACAAGTAAAATCAATCCGTGCTTCTCCTATAGAGTAAATTCTATTGGGCATAAATTTTTCTCCCTCATTATTCCTTTGAACCGGTATGCGTCCCTTGACAATGCACTTTTGGACAGCATAAAGGTGATAATATTCGGAATAGTGAAAAAAATAGCCCTGCCATAATTTCTCCATAACGCATAGGTTGCTAGTTATATTTAGATTGTTCTAATACATTATCATTGACTGCAGAAGAACTAATATTACCTATGTTTTTATTATCTGAACGCAAGCTGAATAAGCCGAATAAGGTAAAACTCCCAACGACCACACCAAGAAAAAGATATGTGGGGGGAAAGCCAATACTATCATAAAGAGATCCAACAATCGGAGAAAGTATAGCCGCACCAACTTGATTAGAAAGTTGAAAGCCAACAAGATACATCACGGATGAAAGACGATTATCGAAATTTTTGGCTAAATATTTAAATACAGCAACTAACAGGATAGAAAGTTCAATTGCATGCAACAACTTAATTGCGGAAATACCATAAGTATTTGTCACTATACCAGATCCAAGCATTCGAAAAGTCATAATTGTTGCTGCCAGAACCAAACCCTTTTTTGCACCGATTTTATTAACAATCCACGGTGCTATACACATACCACCAGCCTCTAAAAATACCTGAAACGAATTTAGATAGCCAAAAGCAGAATTGCCTTCGGCTTCAGTTGGAAATAACGATGCATAATAAATTGGGAATTGCTGATCAAATACACTATAAACACAAGCAGAACCAAGAATAAATACCATAAAGCTCCATACATCTTTGCTCTTAAAAAGTTGTCGTACGTCCTTCAATGAAATGTTATTTTTCTTAGCAACTTCAACATCTGCTTCATCAAGTTTTACATTCATCAATACAATAAACATAACAGCCGAGCCTACCGATGCAAACCAAAAAATAATATTGGGATTTATATTAAACGCGATACCTGCAAAAAAAATACCAACTGCCGCCCCCAGTGAGCCCCACATACGAGCACGTCCAAATTCAAAATTATATCTACGTCCAACTTTTTCAATAAACGATTCGACAACTGCACAACCGGCTAAAAATACCAATGCCATAAAAATTGCCCCTACAACAACTCCTGCTGAAAAAAAAGATGTAAGTAACGGCCCATAAACAAAAATGAAAAACGGGCCAGTAAGTGATACCATCCCTGTAATAAAATACAGCAATGTTTTTTTCAAACCAATCCGATCAGAAATATATCCATAACAAGGTTGCATCATCATTGTAAAAATGGCATTTACTGAATAAATTGTACCAATTTCCGTTCCCGAAAGATGAAGTATCTGTTTAAACCATATTGGCATAAAAGCAAAAAATACTAACCAACAAAAGAAAAATGCAAAGAAGAACGCACTCAGCTTCCAATATAATGAATTTTTCATAATAACCTCCATTTAGTCGCTATCGTATTGTTAAGTTAAATGAAAATTGAGGCATCGAGCCTTTCAATGGTACAATGTTTCTGCAGCAAAACACACCAATCGAAAGCACGATGCCTCATGCAGAAAATTTCATCCGTTATATGCCCTAAATGCAACAATATTCACCACTTTCATAAGTTCGGCAAAGATAAATTCGGTAATCAAAAATATCTTTACCTTACATGTACTCACCAATGTTTAACTGCTTGATAATGAATAAAAGGCTACTTGGGTCAATCGTAATTTTCCTCCCCCTGGGGAAAATATAATCCGAGATGATTCTTTATTTGGATAAATTCGTGCCGACAATACTGCCTCACCATCATTTAAGAAAATCTCAATGGAAGATTTATCTATAAAAATCCGTAATTTAAGACAATTATTCTGAAGTCCTATCTTTATCTCACGTTGCCCTTTAGGCCCCTTTCCTGCACAATTGCGATCTAAACTAAATATCTGCTTTCTTTTGTCATAAGACAATACCGTCTCTTCCTCCGAAGAACATCTGAGATTAATCTGCATCGTCTCCGTTCCTGAAAGATCCATTACCGTCAGCAATTCACCAAATTCTCCTGAAATCCCATCTAGAGAGTCTGCCTCGTAAAGCTCTATATTCTCATACACTCTACTTTGCTCTCGCAAATTTTCCATTTCTTGTATTGGACAAATTTTTAATTTTCCATTTTCCATATGCAATTCTCGTGGAATCGTCATTATGCCAGCCCAACCATCTTCTTGTTCCGGCATTTCACTTTCCCACATAGCTAACCAACCAATCATAATACACCGACCATCAGGTGCCTGGATAACTTGTGGCGCATAAAAATCAAAACCATAATCCAATAATTCAAAAGCACCATGATGAAATATGCCACTTTCATAATCAAGCTTTCCTAGCATATAGCCCGACTGATGATGATTCAAAAATTTTTTATCCTCCGGTTCAATGCCTTGTGGTGAAAATATGAATACTTCTTGCCCATCAACCTCAACAAAGTTCGGACATTCCCACATATATCCCTCATTACCACTGCAACTTGCCATAATACTCTTAAAAGTCCACTGTTCTAAATCAGTTGACTCAAATAATAATACTTGTCCTCTTTCTTTTGAGTTCTGTGCACCGATAACAGTATAATAATGTTCATCATGCTGCCACATTTTAGGATCTCGAAAATGTCCTTTATGAATGTTATCACCTTTAGGACAATGTATTACCGGATTTCGAGCTATTTTTTCAAAAGTTATACCATCATAACTTATTGCCAAGCATTGTGATTCAATGCGATCAACCTCTGTCTTCTCATCTAGAGGTAAATTAACATGCCCAGTATAAAGTAAATATAATTTTCCATCTTTAGTTATTGCGCTACCGCTAAAGCAGCCATCTTTATCATATTCATCTACGGGTGCCAAAGCCACACGCACATTTTTCCAATGAACAAGATCTTCGCTTATCACATGCCCCCAATACATCGGCCCCCATTGTGCCGAATACGGATGATATTGATAAAATAAATGATATTTTCCAGCAAAGAAACAAAAACCATTTGGATCGTTTATCCACCCCGTTGGAGCTGCTATATGATATACAGGATACCATCTTGACTTTGTAGAATGTTCACCCTTTTTTTTGATAAAATCCATAGCATGATCAATTGCTTTCTGCTGCTTATCTAATTTTTTTTCTTGTATAAAATCCATTATATTCCTCCTTATACATCATTTATAAAACCGGTTCGACATTTTTTAAAAAAATTAAACCCATTTTATTGCTTTATAAAACCGGTTCGATAATTAAAGGTTATTATAATATAATAAATTTGTCAATAGTTTTTTCTGAATTCATTTTTTATTTCGTTTATTGTTAATTTTCTGCTTATTAAAAAAATAAGAGATCCTCAACAGGTATCTCCTTTTTGAAGGGTAACAGGTAAAGCATATAGTTTTTCTCCCGGTCTTCCATTAACCCATGATGTAATTTTTTCTGCAGCCATATACGCCAAATGACCAATTGGCTGTACTACAGCGGTAATTACCTGCTGCCCCACACGCGTTATATAAGTTCCATCATACGCTACCAATTTTAAGTTTTCCGGTACATGAATTCCCCTCTGCGCAGCTACTCGCATGCAACTGCATATAGCTAAGTCTGGTCCAAAAATACCATCAACGTCCGGGTATTTATTAAAAAGTTGCTCCGCTGTCTGTAAAAAATCAATGGGGTCAAAAGCATTCCAAGCCATCTCCAGCGTATCGACCCGCGTCCCCGCTTCCGTCAAAGTCTCAATGAAAGCTTCATGATGCACATTAGCTGGTGTAAGAACTTCACGCGCCCCCATGATTTGCACGATATGATGACACCGATGAGGCAAGAAAGCCTTTGCTGCAAGTCGACCACCACTTTGGTGATCCGCATGAACAATTGGTATATTTTCATTGATAAAACGGTCAAAGGCTACAATCGGATGACTCAATCCATCGTAAATATCAAGTTCTAGCGAATGCGCTCCCATAATAATACCATCCATAGTCTGACGTCGAAGCATATTAACAAAAGCATGTTCCGCATTAGCCTTCTGCACGGTCGAGCAAACCATTGTTTTATAGCCACGCCTATAGAGTTCTACCTCTACCTCGCGAATAAACGTTGCAAAAAATGGATGCGAAATTTCTGGTACAATTACCCCTATCATATTAGTACGATTTAGGGAAAGATTTCGAGCCATTTCACTTGGCACATATGAAAGTTTTGCCACTGCTTCTTCGACTTTTTTCCGCGTTATTTCTGACACATAACCCTTATGGTTAAGCACTAATGATACTGTGCTCGGTGCCACTTTTGCCAACTTTGCAACATCCTTTATACTAGTCATATATTATATCCTCTTTACCATCCTTAAGTGTAAACCTATCGCACTTAACTTATTGTACATATCTTATATCTTATATTATACCCAATCTACAAAATCAAGAAACTATTTATTTTCCTCTTACTAATCTATTCAACAATATCCATAATACTACTATATCGTGCATCACAGTAATCCTGATCGATTTTTATCTATTAACATTGTTACATAATAAATAATTAACTTTCTAGCTAATTCTGACAAACTCCTTGTGCATAACCACCATTTTTGCTATTTTAAGCAAATTATTAGGTAGATTTAGCCGATACCTTTCAAAAAAGCACAGCAAAAAAAACAAAATTCGAGCTTAATTACCATATCGGTATTTATTGTATCTTCTGGAAAACCTGCATGGATGTCACTTTCATCAACATCCTCAGTTCTCTTCCTCCCTAATAGTAAGTAAATATGCTATTAGTATATATTTCACTACAATCTTTTGCAATAAAAGTCCAATTTTTTTCAAAAACCACATTAAAAACTAACAGGGCTCTTTACGATAAAATTTGATTTATATATTTTTTATGTTGTCAAAAATGCTATCGACTTTCACCTCAAGTTGTCTCTATTCAGACCAAAAGAGCATAGCTCATAATCAAAATTATAAGCTATGCTTAATTCAAAGAAGCAATTTAATATGGGACAATGAATAAACTTACTTCTATAAAGACATTCATAATTTCTCTTCATCTTTCCACTGCATAGATGTCCATGCACATTATGTACCAGAAGTTTATCGCCAAGCATTGATAAATCATGGACAAAATGGAACTGAGTCCGATGGATTGCCGTCACCAACATGGACACCAGAGTCTCATTTGGAAATAATGGATAAATTGCAGATTTCCACAATATGGGTCTTCGATTCTATTCTGCATAATGATCCTCCTCAATTGATAATCTCTTTTAAAGATAACGTAATTCATCCTTTATATATGCTGTCTTGTCGATATAAGCCGATTATGATAGTATCATAATCGGCTTACATTGGAGGTATTAAAAGTGCCAATTTAAGATTATTAAATGGATACAATTATAAAATAGCAGCAAATTTATTCATGGTATTACGGGGAGAAGATTTCATGATCCACATAGATAGCACATCTAACATGCCAAGAAAACACACTTCTTTTAGGTTTTAACATGTTAAATGAAAAGGAAATTGTAGATGGGCTTACTCTTCTAAATAAAGCGTGGTTTGATCAGTAATGACCAAACCACGCTTCATCTTTTTATTTTGTAGATCATAATAGATTCAAATAAACCATTTCGAATAAGACAAACTCAGCCAACTATTTATCAATCTTCTGACGCTTTCCCTGTAAGATGTTCAATGGTCATTTCTAAAGCAGTTAGCTTTGAGAGGTATCCAGCGATAACTGAATCAACTACATCCAAGCGTTGGGGAATGTTTTTTTCACAAAGCAGGCGTAAGGCACGGGTGATGTCCATTGGATCTTGCAGTATACGTACCGTTCATCCCTTATCAGTACAGCTTTGTTTTCGGTATTCTTTAGGGGGTAATCCGACTTGCTTTTTAAAAAATTCATAAAAAGTAGAAAGGCTTCCAAATCCGCATAACAATGCAATGTTTACTATAGTTAACTCCGTATTGACAAGCATCTGCTTTGCCTTTTCCACCCGCAGCCGATTAATGTATTCTACAGGTGTCATCTGAAATTGCTGGCGAAACAAATGGATAAAATGATTTTGACTGACTCCTAGTTCTTTAATTTCGGCAGTAAGCCTGCCGCCATCAGCAAAATGCGTATCAAAAATATGTTTGGCTTTTTCAATTATATCCAGCATAGGTCGAAACTCAGTCAAATCCGGCCGGCATCTTTTGCAAGGCCGCAATCCATAAGCATAGGCTTCTTTGATTTCATCAAAGAATTCAACGTTATTTCGCCTTGGTTCTTTCGATTTACACGATGGGCGGCAAAAGATACCTGTTGTTTTCACGCCATAGAAGAATATGCCATCATAGGAATGGTCACAATGAACAACAGCATTCCACTTTTCATCTTTAGTTAGTGCTGTCATATCGTTACCCCCATCGCTTATTTTTCATAACTTACTCTTTATTATATCAAAAATATCCTTCCAGTCTTACGGTATTTCACTTTGTAATTTTAGGCACATTCACACCAAGGATATCAGTGTGATAAAATGAATCGGCAGCTATAGAAAATTTGTCATCTACGATTTCATCAAACGTTTAAGTTGAAGAAGGAGAATGTATGGAGAAGACGATAAGAGAGCGTATTTGCAGTCTGGCAGATGACGAATATCGGCAGTTTCAAAGCAAATTGATACCAGGTGTGGACAACATTTTAGGAGTACGCCTTCCAAGCTTGCGAAAACTTGCCAAAGAACTTGCCAAGGGAGACTGGCGCAATGATATAGCCGTAATGCAGGACGAGTATTATGAAGAAGTTATGCTGCAAGGCTTGATCATCGGCTATGCAAAGGCGGATATCGAAGAAATCTTGCACTATGTTGCCGCTTTTGTGCCAAAAATCAACAACTGGGCAGTATGTGACTGGTGCTGCGGCAGCTTTAAAATCACCAAAAATCATCTGGCAAGGGTCTGGGATTTTCTGCGACCCTATCTGCTGTCGCAAAAAGAATATGAACTGCGATTCGGCATCGTGATGCTGCTGACTTTTTACATAGAAGCTGAGTACATCGATCGGGTTCTGCTGCTTTTGGATAGGATAAAACACAAGGGCTATTACGTTAAAATGGCAGTAGCCTGGGCTCTTTCCATCTGCTTTGTCAAATATCCAGCAAAAACTATGACCTACTTAAATAAAAATACGCTGGATGACTTTACCTACAACAAAACGCTGCAAAAAATCACCGAATCTTTCCGTGTGAGCAAAGAAACAAAGATCATCATACGCAATATGAAACGCAGCTAAGAACACTGCGCGTTCTTTAAAACATAGCTGTTTCGAACCACAAAGCATTCCTGGTGTGTTCAGTGTTCCCTTTAAGAAACTTACACTTTCTAGGCTTATAAAAATAGGCATTGCTCTATATGAGTAATGCCTATTTTAAACGTATTCAATTTGGTTTATGAAAGCTGCATTTAGTCTAACTTTAATGCATCATAGCCCTTTAAAATTGGTTTTAATATACCTAACATACTTTTTATCCCGCCCTCGGCGTCAGACTCAATATTCAGCACTAACAGGGGTTCATGCAAGGATATTCTCAGCATAAACCATCCATTACCTCTGGATTCATCAGCCGCTACTCGTATGCCATCATAATTCTCAGCAACGAGATTCCATCCTTGTATTTCCTGTACCTGTTTTTCTATATCTTCTAGAATAGCAGTTCCACATGCCCGAAAATCCTTATCAATAATAGGAATTCTAACTTCATCACTCTCATAAGGCATCTGTAATGTTTCGATAACACTCTGTATCTCTTTGTTATCCTGACGTAACATTGCCATTTTGATTAGTATCTTTGCAATCAGATAGGCACCATCATCCAAGAAATAATTTTCCTTGCAGGCAGCATGACCGGAAGTTTCAATCGCCAAATGGCAGGCTTCTCCTGCGGCATTGAGCCGTTTTGCTTCGTTTATCACGTTCTTATAACCCCGTTTAAAGCGTCGCTGTCTCCCCCCTTGCTCCTCAATAAACTTACGTAAGCCAGTAGAGGTGATAGAGTCCGTAACGATCACCGATTGAGGATGCTCGGCCAGAACAATAACAGAGAGCAAAGCGATCAGAGCATTGCGATTGATTTCCACACCATTGCTGCTCACAATGGCAGCTCGATCCACATCGGCATCAAAGATAATCCCCAAATCTGCCTTAGTGCGCAGCACTGCCGCTTTCAGTGAATCCATGGCAGCCTGATTTTCAGGATTGGGAGAATGATTGGGAAAGGTTCCATCCGGTTCTAGAAACTGACTTCCCGTCGTATCCGCTCCTAATGGCTCCAAAACCTTTGCCGCGAAGAACCCTCCCGCACCATTGCCGGCATCGACAATAATATGACAGCCTTGCAAAGGCTTTTCATAATTCTGCTGAGAGTTAATCCCCTTGCGAATCGTATGTACTAGCAGCTCGGAATACTCCGCAATCAAATCCTTCTCATAGACAACGCCCTTACGCTCACAACAAATAGAATCAGCTTGTGATGCATTCTCTAAAATGGCTGCGATATCTTCCTTTTCACAACCGCCCTCTTTGGTAAAGAACTTTAGACCATTATGATAAAAGGGAAGATGACTGGCTGTTATCATGACAGCCCCATCACATTGGTAGTTTTCTAAAATAGTGGTCATGAACATGGCTGGTGTTGTACTCATACCACAATCATAGACATCACAGCCTAATTCAGCTAACCTTTCAATCAAAGCCGTTTTTAATTCCGGACCTGACAACCTTGAATCCATACCAATCGCGATCTTGCAGCTAGCTGCCTGTATCTTCTTTACCTCCAATAACCACTGTCTAAACCCAGAACCAATCGCCTGTACTATCGTTGATGTAAGAGTCACTGCATTCTCTGGCGTTGCAATGGCAATCCCCCGTATATCTGTGCCATTTTGCAGCCGTTTCCAATTCTCCATCATAATGAACACCTACCTATTCTTCAAAATATCCTAAATAAAAACATACTTGCCTGCCTTTAAATTACCCCCTGAGTAAAGAGATATCCTGTATGCCAGCATTGATGTCCTGCTTCCTATATATTACCGATCAGAAAGAATACAGCTGGTCTTATCTTCATGTCCTCGTCCTCTCATCCAGAAACCTCTTAAATTATTACTTAGCTATAATTAATCCAAATTCCTGCAGGCGCAATATTACTGTTATATAAAAAAGTCAGAAGCAAACAGAAGCGGAAAAACCCGTCAGAAAACGGCTCTAATTCTAGACAGTGCCAATAAAATACATTCTAACTGAATCACGAGTTTTATAAAAAAGAAAATCAGTACTCATTTAGGTACTGACTGCCTTTTTTATTAAAAAGTACAAATTTCTCTTCCTATTTGTACAAGAAAATGTTCTTATATGCTTAGGATGTTTGACCATGCTCCCCAGCGTTGGAATTATTCACTCCTAGTTTTTATTATTTATTAGGAAAAAATTGAATTGACGGTTTTTCATAAGAGCAGACATGAACCCATTTTCCATCACAAATCAACTCGATTTTTCCGAGTTGCCTGCCTTCCCAAATCCAGGACTTGATGACTTCTGATACAATTATATTGGTTTTTTTCTGCGACAAGGTTGGATCCGCTACTACTGGGATACCATGAATGATTGTACACATTATATAAGCCTCCTATCACTTATTTGCTAAAGAGTTGAACGATTAATTTCTATTAATGGATATATTGGTATACCGAAAGAAGAGCAGTCTAAAGTTTTTGATCGTTTCTACCGGGTTGATGCATCCCGTTCCAAACTAACAGGTGGAACCGGTCTCGGCCTTTCTATTGCACAATGTATTGCTCAGCAGCATGACATTGAGATTCAATTGACAAGTATAGTAGATGAAGGTACTACAATTAGACTGCAGTTTCCCCTACCTTCCAAAATCAATGATTAACTGATGCAAACCAGCTCTCTTAGTGACGTCCGCTCAATTCGTCAACCTTTCATACAAAAACTCTCCAAATAAACAATTGGATGTTCGTCCATTTTGTCTACTAAGAGAGCTGCATATTGGCTATATCTTCAAGTAAATCTTTGCATCACTGTCGTCTTTAGGGGGAGCGTTTGAATCTGCGATACTCTGATTAATCTTTTTTATTCCAGCATCTGTTGCTTTTCTCACAGCTTCCTTCACTGGGGATTTCTTACCAATGGAGGTATATGGGAGCCACGTAGTGTTAGAGCCACGGCCTATAACATCTTCAATTAAAGTATATTTCTGGGTAATGGCATTATATAAACGAACTCTAAGTGTAGCCACCGTTTTGATATTTTTATAATATAATAGATCACGATAATCGGATTTTACAGGAAGAATTTCCACAATAAGTAAGGAATTAGTTCCTAATTCTTTAGCCAAACTGTTTAAATCTTGCTGATCTTCTAGTTGTAGTTTTTCCAGCGTATTCTCCCTTAAGTCCTTATTTACAATTTCGCCACCTGGCATTTGTTTGGCTAACTTCGCAGTAATTTCACTTTTCAGTTCATTTCCATACGTTTCTTTAGAACTATCCGTTACTATAAACCTTATATTTTCGGGGTTCGCAGAAGATGCATGAACTGGGAATGTCAGCATAACAAACATTGTTACAAGTATACACAAACTCTTATACATGTATATTATCTCCTTATCGCCATCTTTAAATTATTTTGATTATCATTACAATTGCTCTGAAGCTCATTTATGGCTTAAAGCTATTTTTTTCTCCTCTCAGTTAATCTTACCTTTATAATAGCCCTCCATTATTACACTATCATTAGACTAAGATTAGAATTAGATTAAAAATGATAACGCGTCCAGATTGTAAACAAAAGGTACTTTACACAAGCGTAAAGTACCTTTTGTTTACAATCTGAGTCTCTTAGATTTCCCAAGGGACTTTTTCTCACATTATTGTTTTACTGTTAGCTTAACCCATCAATTCGGACTTAACTTGCTGAAATGAGCCAGGTGACGGTTCTCCGAATCGCCATGCTAATGGAATACAGACCAGCTAACTAAAGTCAAGCCCTCACTAGAAAAAAATGATCACTTCAAAAAT
>NZ_JAJHJB010000038.1:0-45259 GCF_020819555.1 Pelosinus baikalensis | reverse complement strand
AAATATTTGCTCTTTTTATACCAATTGGAGTTTACACAAAATCAGGGATACACCCTTTATTATTTTTTATTGTCCTCTTGACGGGTAGCACACCACTTCACTTAAGTAAGAGTACAGTTTCTTTTTTTATTCAATGAATAAACTATCCTAATGGCTCTCTCGCTTTATGCTCTTTCTAGATACTCTCCTGTACGAGTATCGACTCTCAAAACGTCACCAATATTAATAAATAAAGGTACACGTACTACACAGCCAGATTCCATTTTTGCTGGTTTCGTACCACCAGTAGCTGTATCTCCACGAATACCAGGATCCGTTTCAACAACTGTTAGCTCAACTGCAACAGGTAACTCAACACCAATTACCGTTCCTTGAAAAAACATGATGCTAATATTCATATTTTCTTTAAGATACTTTACTGCATCACCTAACTGCTCAGATGTTAATTCACTCTGTTCATAATTTTCATTATCCATAAAATTATAATTTCCATCGCTCTCATACAAATACTGCATTTCACGACGGTCCACATGAGCCTTAGGAAATTTTTCTCCCGGATTAAAGGTACGCTCAACCACTGCACCAGTACGTACATTTTTCATTTTCGTACGTACAAAGGCAGCACCTTTACCTGGTTTTACATGCTGAAAATCCACTATTTGCCAAACATTATTATCAATTTCAATTGTTGCTCCTGTACGAAAATCACTACTTGATATCATTTTACTACCTCCACAATCCCATTTAATAAAAGTAAAGAATTTTAATATAACTCTATTAACTGCTTACTACTAGCGGTCAATATTTGACACCCTTCATCACTAACTAAAACAGTGTCTTCAATGCGCACTCCGCCCCAATCAGGCAGGTAAATTCCTGGTTCAACTGTTACTACCATATTTCTCAATAAAACAGTATGTATATTAGCAGGAGAAAGCCTCGGCTCCTCATGGATATTAAGACCTAGCCCATGTCCTAATCCATGTCCGAAGAATTCACCAAAACCAGCGTCTATAATAATATTTCTGGATACAGTATCAACATCTTTGCCAATTTTTCCAGGGGCAACAGCCTGCACCCCAGCTAATTGAGCAGCCAAAACGATTTCATAAATTTCTTTTTGTTTAGCTGTAGCTTTTCCCATACAAATAGTGCGAGTAATATCAGAATGGTAGCCTTGATATACTGCACCAAAATCCATCGTTACAAAATCACCAAGTTCAATTATTTTTTCAGAAGCTCTCCCATGAGGTAGTGCCCCACGCCTACCAGAGGCCATGATGGTATCAAAGGCTGGCTTTTCTGCTCCGAACTTTCGCATATAATACTCTAATTCTAAAGCTACTTCCTGTTCAGTCATACCCGGCTTGATAAATGATACAATTCTAGAAAAAGCATTATCAGCAATTTCCACGGCTTTTTTTATCGATGCAATTTCATTCTCATCCTTTACCATACGTAAAGCATCCAACTGGACAGGAACTAGATTTACAGAATGCAAGTTGTTAATTAGTTCTTGATGTCCATCATAGGTAACAAAGTCACTTTCAAAACCAATTTGAAAGACTCCTAGCTTGTTAATCATTTCTGCCAAAGTTTTACCGACTGTATGATAACGCACAATTTCATATTGCGTAGCTTGCATAGTAGCTTGCTCAATATAACGAAAATCAGTTAATAAGAGATTAGAGTGATTAGAAATTAACAATATACCTGCCGAACCGCTGAACCCACTGAAATAATGTCTATTCTCTGGCTTCTGAATCAGCATGCATTCTAATTTATGTTCGTTCATAAACTTACGAAGTTTTATTAATCTGTTTTCCATATTAACTCGCGCTGCTAGTTCGATCAGCAGCTGCCTCCAATGCCAAAAGATAACTATGTCTTGGCCATAAGCAAAAACGATTCGGTTCGTGAATAGCCAAAACATAAGGCCTTTTTACTCTCATCATATCACAGCCTTAGCATAAGAATTCATTATCTTTTATATTTTATCATAAAATTAATTTATTGCCTAGTTCTTTGTACGCCAATTAACGTTATGCTACTATATCTCACGACTTGGTGATTTCTTTTATAATTTCATAAAACATGGGAGCAGCGATATCACTACCAGACATACCTTCTTCAACGAAAATAACTACCGCATATTGAGGATTTTGTACTGGAGCATAACCTGCAAACCAAGCATGGTTGATGCTTTGTCCATCTGCATTTTTTCTTCCAGTTTCGGCTGATCCAGTTTTACCCGCCGATCCAATTCCTTCAACATACGCCGCCTGACCTGTACCATAACGAGTGACAGCCATCATCATATCTTGAATTTGTGCGGCAGTTCTTGGAGATATAACTCGAATGCCTGGAGGCGTATCATATGCTTTTATAACTACACCATCAGCATTTGTCAGTTTACTAACGACATACGGTACCACTTTTATACCATCATTAGCAATGGTAGCTACCAAGGAGGCAATCTGTAGAGGCGTTGCCTCTAATTTGCCCTGGCCGATAGCTAAATTGGCAAGTTCACCTGAATAAAGATTATCAGATGGTGGTAAATAGCCTTCTGCCTCATCATTAAAATCTACACTCGTCTTATGACCAAAGCCAAATTTTTGTGCGTAGGAAATTAAGGATTCTGCGCCTATTTTTAAGCCCACTTCAATAAAAACAGGATTACTAGAATAAGCTAATGCTTCTTTAAAAGTTATTTGACCACGCCCCCCCTTATCATAGTCCCATCCATTAAAGCGTAGATGATCAACTTCAATATATCCTGGATCAAAAAATACATCCTCTGGCTGTATACTCTCTTGTTCTAAAGCTGCTGCTGCTGTTACCAACTTAAATACAGATCCAGGCTGATAGGGGGATATAGCTCTATTTAGTAAAGGTGCGCTACTTTGATTTAAATACTCCTCAAGATGATTTGCATTGAAATTGGGTCTTGAAGCCATGGCCAATATTTCGCCTGTAGTAGGACGCAATACTACTACTGCTCCCTTGATACCATGCTTGTCTACTATATTTTCTACTGCTTTTTGGATTTGTTTGTCTAAGGTTAACACTACATTACTTGGGTCGGAATGGCTTGATAATCGCAATCTCTTATAGCCAAGTCCTGGAATAATTTGTTGTCCGGCATCCACTAGCGCAACTGCATATTCTGGCTGATTGCCCCTTAACATATCATCATACATGCCTTCAATGCCGCTAACTCCCTGATTATCTGCAAGATTAATATAACCTTTAATATGTGCAGCCAAAGGAAGATATCCATATCTAACTTTCTCTGCTACTACCACAACTCCTGGAATTAGTGCCTTATTTATTTTTTCTCCCATGGCAGCATCAATTTTACTCTTTATTTTAAATGGTCGATGATTTTCTGTAATTTGCGAAAAAAGATTCGGTTCTGAGATTCCCGTTAATTCGGATAATTGTTCGGCAGCCATTGCTGCATTTAGAATTTGTCCAGGAAAAACAGCGATTTTATAATGCTGCGCCGTATTTGTTAATGGTAATCCATTTCGATCTACAATTTCTCCTCGCGCAACCTCAATAGGTACTTCCTGAATACGCATAATTAAACTCTGCGTTACTAAATTATCATTCTCAATAACCTGCAAATAAAATAAACGTATAATCAATAAACTACCAAATAGTACAAAGAAAATTAACAACTTATAAATGCGTAAAATTTGCAATGCCATACGATCACCTCAATGATAGTATGGCATTGCTTGGCAAAATTATTATTTTTTTATCACTAATCTAAACATAATCAAAATCAATCGGAAGATTTGCTAAAATATCCTGCACCTCTTTACACGTGTCAGGTGTAACACGAATACGCAATACCCCGATCGTATCCTTTACCGTCGTCACTACCCCAAAATATTCATAACCTTCCATAATTCGATTTAGATAATTAATATGTTTTACATCTAGACGAATCAAAATTTCCTCACGCATTCTTTGGTACCTCGCGTCGTAACATAGCGTATTCTACTACCTCTTGGCGCATTCGCATCTTAAAGAGTTGTTGAGGGTGAGGTGCGGTACTAATACTATTATCTTCTATGTCGAACATTTCAGTAATTACCTGGCTAAAATTAGGTTTTCCTGGTTGCATAATTTCTATTTCCTGTCCGACTTTTATATTGTTACGTTGTTCAATAGTAGCCATTTTGGTTGTTGGGTCATAGTTTTTGACTAAACCAATAAAATCAAAAGTTTGTTCATAAGAGGAAGTTCCATAGATCTGATCTTCTTGAGTTGCTTTGTTGAAATAAAATCCACTGGTATAAGCACGATGAGAAATTTTCTGCAACTCTTCCAGCCATTCGGCTTTAACACTGTAATGATCCGGATCGTTTACATAAGCATCAATAGCCTCCCGATATACCTTAATGACAGTAGCTGCATAATGCACACTTTTCATACGTCCTTCTATCTTGAAACTATTTAAACCACTATTAATTAATTCTGGAATATGAGGGAGTAAGCATAAGTCTTTTGAGTTGAAGATATATGTCCCGCGTTCATCTTCCATAACAGGATAATATTCTCCTGGACGTTTTTCTTCCACTAAGCTAAATTTCCAACGACAGGGTTGGGCACATTGACCTCGATTTGCATCACGATCTGTAAAATAATTGCTCATCAAACAACGTCCCGAATAAGAAATACACATAGCTCCATGAACAAAGGCTTCTAGTTCAATAGTAACTTTATCACGAATTACAGTAATATCTGCTAATGACAGCTCCCTAGCTAATACTACTCGATTAGCCCCTAATTCCTGCCAAAACAGTACTGATGACCAATTGGTATTATTAGCTTGGGTGCTGATATGTATGGGCAGATTAGGTGCAACTTCTCGGATAATACGGTATACACCTAAATCTGCGACAATAACCGCATCGACGTGGCAATCAGACAAATATCGAATATAATCTGGCAATGTCGGTAAATCTTCATTATGGGGAAATATATTTACCGTTACATATGCTTTTTTTTGCAAACTATGAGCAAATTCAACTCCTTCTTTAAGTTCATCTTCCGTAAAGTTGTCACTAAAAGCTCGCAATCCAAAAGACTTTCCTGCCAAAAAAACTGCATCTGCACCATACAAAAGAGCCATCTTGAGTTTCTCAAGATTACCTGCTGGTGCTAAAAGTTCGGGTTTTTTCACTTTTTATTCGCTCCTTGATAATAAGAAATAGCTACGCCGTCACCCTCATAATGAATCGTAGTAGAAAATCTCGGATCTGTATTCACAAATTGTAAATATTCTTTTAAACGCTTAACAATTGTTTTATAGCGCCGAAGGGGAGGATCTTCACTCATGACCATCCCCCGAAACAATACATTATCAGCTATCACAACGGCACCACTAGAAAGTTTATCTATGATTTTGCATAAATAATCAAGATACTGTGCTTTAGCGGCATCAATAAATACCATATCAAATGTACCCTCAAGCTGTAATAAAATAGTACTGGCGTCTCCATCTAAAAGTTGAATTTGTTCGCTCTTACCAGCTCTAGCGATATAATCATAGGCAAGATCAATGCGAGCAGCGTCTTGTTCAATTGTAATAATTTTACCATCTTCAGGCATATAATGAGCCATAAGCAAAGCTGAATAACCAATCGCAGTGCCTATTTCTAAAATTGATTTTGGTTTATTCTTTTTTACAACATCAATTAATCGGCTACTGCTTATTTTATTAATAATTGGCACATTATATTCAGCAGCATATTCTTCAATTTCTTTAAACAAGTCCAATATATCACCCCTATTATTTACGAACCTCTTCGATTGCTGCAAGATGCTCCTCATATGTTGTGCTAAAATGATGTGCGCCCTGTTGATCAGCCACAAAATATACAAATTGCGTTTCTTTAGGATATAAAACAGCATTAATTGCTGCTATTCCAGGATTTGCGATAGGTCCGGGAGGCAAACCCATATGCTGATAGGTATTATAAGGTGATGGAAGTTCAGTATCTTGTACTGAGAGCTCTGCTTTAGGATAACCTAAAATATATTGAATCGTAGCACAAGACTGCAAAGGCATTCCTAATTTCAAACGATTGATAAATACTCCAGCAATAACTGAACGATCAGCTTCTATCTGAGCTTCTTTCTCCACTAAAGAGGCTAAAATAATAACATCCTTAATCGAAAAGCCCATTTGATTTGCTCTTGATCGCATACTCTCGTTAAATTCTTTATCAAATTGAGATATCATCATACTCAGTAACTGTTCCTCAGTAGTTCCTTTAGTAATTTGATACGTATCCGGAAAAATATAACCTTCAGCCTTATATATTACATTAGGATTCTGATTTGCCATATAAGGAAATGGAGTAGCCTTTTGAGCTAGCTGCTGAAATTTTTCTGCACTACCTAATTGTTTTTCTTGTATTAGTTTAGCAATTTGTCCGACAGTATATCCCTCTGGTATGGTGATTTGTTGATATAACCTTTGCCCCTTTGCCAACATGGCAACAATTTGCTGTACAGTCATATCCTTAGTTAAAACATATTCACCAGCCTGTAGGGAATTTGCTAAGCCTTGAGTTTTTGCAATAACATGGAATACAAAAACACTTTTTATAGCACCTTGCTCTTGTAAAAGCTCTCCAATCTCATTGGCTGCCATTCCAGGTTTAACGGAAATAACAAATGTTTCTCCTGCAGGCGAAGTAACAGGTTGTGTTAACTTATATATGATACTTCCCAAACAAAGACAAATTAACACCAATACAATATGCCATTTAAACTGCCTCAACCTATACGTCATAGGATACCTCACCTCTGTTTGTATCTGTTTTATAAAGGGAATGGCTTTATCTGATAATGAAGCCGCTCTAAAAGTCTTCTTTATTATACACAAAAAGACAAAAAAAGACTAGGCTTCTGCCAAGTCTTAGACTTAGGCAAAAGCCTTAGCTTAAAAAAACTTCAATTATCATTATATCAACTGAAAAAAGATGAAGCCTATTCGGCTTCATCTTCTACCATTAATTCTTCATAAGCTTTACGAACTTCTTCAAACTCTTCATCGGTAGGATCGACATATATTTCCTCGCCATTTTCATCAGTATCAATGCGCGCAATATATACATCAACTTCATCTTCAGAACAACCGCATCCAGCACTACATCCGCAATCTTCTTCCTCTTCGCCATCTTCAATGGGAATCAAAATAGCATACTGCTTGTCACCAACTGGAACAATCATTTCCTCACGATAATAATATTCATTACCCTCTTCATCAGTCATAACGACTACGAGCTCTTCATCCAATTCTTCGAGGTCATCTTTTTCAATATCAGCCATTCATTTCACCTCTTCCTTTTAATGTACATGTAATTTTATCTTAGAAAAGTTATCCTGTCAAGGAAGTTATTAACAAGATAAACTATCTAGATACCCTTGTAAAATAAATACTGCTGCCATCTTATCAATCACTTTTTTACGTTTCGCACGACTTACGTCGGCAGCAATAAGTGCTTTTTGCGCTCCAACAGTAGATAAACGCTCATCCCATAAAACTACTTTCATTGTAGGGAACGTTTCAGCTACCAGATTAGCAAAGGTTTGCATTAATTCACCTCTAGGACCAATGGAACCATTCATATTTTTAGGTAAACCAATAAGGATTGTCCCAACTTCATACTCAGTAATAATTTCATTTAAACGACTAAGATCTCTTTCCAAAGAGGTACGACGAATCACCTCAATACCTTGTGCTGTTAATAATAACAAGTCACTTGCCGCCACACCAATCGTTTTATCACCAACATCAAGAGCTAGTATGCGCATTTATCCTCCCACTATACCTAAAGCATATTATTTATCTTTGAGATATGCTCTTACCAACTCTTCTAGAAGTTCATCCCTTTCTAATTTGCGTATTAAACCACGGGCATTATTATAGCTGGTAATGTATGTAGGATCTCCAGATAATAGATACCCGACTAATTGATTAATTGGATTATATCCTTTAGTCTTTAACGACTGATATACAGCATTAATTACCATGGCTGCATTATTCTCTTCATTATCCACACGAAACATCATAGTATCTTCCGATATATTAGGCATTGAGCATCCTCCTCTCTTATATTATCTCCGCCTCTAACCATTATATTCTACCTTGACTAGTTATTTCCTCTAGAAAAATAAAAATACTTATATCCTTCAACTTATTAAACGATATACTATGTAATCATTTTTTACAAATAAAAAGTGTACTTAGAGTATAAAAATCCTTCTAAGTACACTTTCCTGTTATTTAACTTGATTTTTAATAACTTCTAGAACAAACTGCAATGCATCAGAAATTTTCTCTGGCTGCTTGCCACCTGCTTGTGCCATATCAGGGCGACCGCCGCCGCCGCCGCCAGTAATTTTAGAAACTTCTTTTACAATATTACCAGCATGAATACCTTTATTAATCGCTTCTTTCGTTGCCATCGCAACAAAATTAACTTTATCAGCATGAATAGATCCAAGGGTTACAACACCGCATTTTAAGCGATCACGCACCATATCAGCAATCGTACGCAAACCCTCTATATCATTAATACTTACCTGACCGACAACAACTTGTACACCATTAACCTCTTGTACCTTGGACAATAAATCCATTACTTCACTATGCGCTAATTTACTAGCAAGAGCAGCTAATTCATTTTCTAATTCTTTAACACGGTTCATAACACTCTCTACTTTTACAACAAGTTCCTCAGGGCGTGATTTTAATTTTAACGCTGTGCTTAATAACACCTGATCTCGCCCATTAATATATTCCATAGCTCCACTACCTGTTACAGCTTCAATCCTTCGAATGCCGGAACCAATACCCGCTTCACTAACAATCTTAAACACGCATATTTCAGAGGTCTTCACAACATGACTGCCACCACATAATTCCTTACTAACGCTGCCAACAGAAACAACTCTAACTGTTTCACCATATTTTTCACCAAATAATGCTACCGCACCCATTTCTTTGGCTTTATCCTGCTTAGTTTCTACGATAGTAACAGAAATATTTTCTAAAATTGCATGATTTACTAATTTTTCTATTTCTAGGAGTTGTTCTGAGGTAACTTGAGAAAAGTGTGAAAAGTCAAAACGTAATCTTTCGGGGCTTACCAGCGACCCAGATTGATTTACATGGGTACCCAATACTTGTTTTAAAGCCGCATGCAACAAATGGGTAGCCGTATGATTACGGGCAATTTCACGACGTCTATTTTCATCAACTTTAAGTTTGACAAGATCTCCAACTCTGAATAAACCTTCAGTAACATTCCCAACATGATAGGTAGTACCATTTACTAGTTTTCTAGTAGCAGTAATTTTCATTTTTCCTAATGAACCTTCAAGGAATCCAGTATCACCAACTTGGCCACCGCCTTCTGCATGAAAAGAAGTCACATCCAGAATAAATGCTACATCTTCACCATCATGAACTTCATCAGCTAGGATACCATTCTTCCAAGCGAGTATAATGTTTCCATTTTCAGCGTGTTCATCAACAATGAGCTTTTCTGTTTCTAGATGAGATAAATCTGGAATAATCTGCTGGTCCTCATGGTCCTGGCGAGCAGCTCGTGCTCGCTCACGTTGTTCTTTCATGGCAGAATCAAAATTTGGTTTATCTAGCTGCATGTCATGTTCTTCTAATATTTCTAAAGTCAGCTCCCAAGGAAAACCAAAAGTATCGTACAATTTAAATGCAGTAGCGCCATCCAGTACAGAAATATTCAATTCTTTTAACTTTTGAATGTGTCCATTCAATAATTCCATACCTTGTACTAATGTTGTTTGAAAGCGTTCTTCTTCTAACTGAATCACTTTTTTAATATAGGATTGCTTTTCTACTAAATCGGGATAAGCTTCAGCAAATATGGTATTGACGATATCAACCATCGGAACCAAGAATATTTTTTCAATTCCCAGCAAACGGGCATGACGAACTGCTCTACGCAAAATACGACGCAGTACATATCCTCTGCCTTCATTTGAAGGCAATATACCATCACCGATCATTACCGTCATACTACGAATATGATCGGCAATTACTTTTAATGAAACATCAGTTTTATTATTAGAGCCATATTCAACATTCGCTACTTTTGCTGCATGCTCTATGAGCGGAAATAATAAATCTGTTTCAAAATTTGATCTTTTTTTCTGTAAGACAGAAGCAATACGTTCAAGTCCTGCTCCTGTATCAATATTTTTCTTAGCTAAAGGAGTATAATTACCAACTTCATCACGATCGTATTGTGTAAATACTAAATTCCAAATTTCTAGAAAACGATCACAGTCACAACCTACTGCACAATCGGATTTATTACAGCCTCGTTCCTCACCCAAATCAAAATAAATTTCTGAACATGGCCCACATGGTCCAGGACCGATCTCCCAAAAATTATCCGCCATTCTAATGATTCGATCGGCTGGTATATGTATATCATTATGCCATATCGCAAATGCTTCATCATCTTCTGTATGAATCGTTATCCACAATTTATCTTTAGGCATTTCTAAATGCTCAGTAATAAATTCCCAAGCCCAAGCGATCGCTTCTTTTTTAAAATAATCGCCAAAAGAAAAGTTGCCTAACATCTCAAAAAAAGTGTGATGACGAGCAGTACGACCCACATTCTCGATATCACCTGTACGCACACATTTCTGACTCGTGCTAATACGCGGATGGGGCGGATTCATTTTACCTGTAAAAAAAGGTTTAAATGGTGCCATACCTGCACCAACTAATAATAATGTAGGATCATTTTCAGGAATCAATGGATAACTTTGCAAAATCAAATGATCTTTACTTTTAAAAAAATCTAAAAATTTCTTACGTAGTTCATTTCCACTTATATAATTCAAGTTTCTCAACCTCCAGATAGTTAGGCATACTCTCGTTCGACATTATACATAAATTATCGCATGATGTCAATTAATGGCTGCCTTAAAGCAACACTTTAACAATATGACGGACCAAGACTTTTCCAATTGCTGCGACTGGAACACCAAGCAACATTCCAATAATTCCCGCCACTTCACCACCAACAAAAACAACAAAAATTACACTTAACGGATGAAGCCCAATATTTACACCAATGATTTTAGGATGAATAATATTTCCTTCTATTTGCTGAATAATAAAAAAGAGTAAAATGACTTTTATCGTCAGCCACGGTGATTCCAAAATGGCCAGCATGACTGCTGGTGAAGCCCCTATAATAGGACCAAAATAAGGAATTATGTCGAATAAGGCTGCTAAGATGCCAATAATTAAAGCAAACTTTACCTGTAGCAAATACAAGCCGATTGTTACAAACACACCAATAATGGAAGCCACTAATAATTGACCTCGAATAATCCCCCCTAAGACTTTGTCGGCATCCCGAAAAAATAAAACTAACTCTGCTCGCCAGCCACTTGGCAATAATGCTAAAATTTCGCTTTTAATTTTATACCAGTCATGAAGAAGATAAAATGCTAATATTGGGCTAATGGCCAAACCAATAGAATGACTAATAATTTTAATAATAAAATTTACCACTTGCCCCATAAACTCCTGCATTTCATTTTCTAATAGCAATAAATTATTATCAATTGCGATGCGCAAATAATAAGGAAGTGCAGAATTTTGATACTGTGACTGCATTTGTGTTAGTAGTTTATTAATATTTTCTATCATAAATGGTAAATCCAGGGCAAAAGACTGTAACTCTTTAATAAATAGAGCAAGCAACTTACTTCCTCCAATAATAACAACACCAAACAAAATAATATATACAGCAATAATTGCCCACAATCTTCCTATATTTTTTCTCTCTAAATAACATACTGCAGGATTTAATAAATAAGCCAAAAACAAGCCAATGATAAAAGGATATAATGCATTATGCACCATCCAAAAGAAATATAAGAAACAAATAAGAATTACAATAATAAGAGTAATTCTTATCGCTGCCTTAGTTACTAACATAAAAATCACTCCATCATGATATCGTCATACACTCTAGCGGGTACAAGCAAAAGGGAGACCCTCAGGTCTCCACTTTATCTAAAGTAATGTATCCCATGCTGTACATTTTCCATTTTATTGTGCAACTGTTTCCAATGGGTCTAAATAAAGTGTTAATGTTCCATCTGGCTGAACACTGAAAATTTTAATGTCATCTCCACGAATAATGAACTCTATGCAGCAATCCCAACAATAATATTGTGCAGCTCCCACTTTTCCAATTGCCCGATTACTATTGCATACAGGGCAAGCTGTCATACATATACACCTCTCATAATAGAATAATAGCTTTTATTATTCTTTACTCTTCTTTATGCAGTAATTTTGCCATTTCTCCTGGAACAATTACTGTATCTTTTCCAACGATTTGTATTTTAGGCAGCGGCATTATCCTACGACCATATAGTAGATCACTTACTAAACTATCCGATATTTGGTACCATTTCATTTCGCCAGTACTAGTGTCAAAAAAAATATCCACTAATATACCCAATCGCAAACCATCTTCTGTAATAATTTCTTTCTTAAATAATTCTTTTACATAGTAATTACTTGTTATTTCAAAGATAGCGGCACATTGCTGCATTACAGAATGATTACGTACCATAACAGCATCACGACCTACACTTAAAAGGTCCACATAAGCAATCCCCATTTCAAAAGCTTTTTGTTTTTCTTCATCAATTGTAACGCCATATACCCTTGCCTCTTCGATATGTAAAACTACATCTTTTATTTGGCCAATTTGCGTGCCTGTTTCAGTTTCCAATAATGGCAGTCCAAGTAGATCTTGCAACCTGTTCATAAAAAATGGCCTCCAAATGTAGATTGTAATCTTAGTATTACCAAAATCCCGTATTTTTATAAATATTCAAAGGTTCTTACCATTCTCAAAAACAACAAAGGACTTGGCATAATGCCAAGCCCTTCCACATAAAGCCTGTCCTCTATTATTCTCAAATCGAATTTCTAATAATACCTCCACCAATGACCATGTCTTTATCATAAAAGACCACTGATTGCCCCGGTGTAATGGCGCGCTGCGGTTCAGAGAATCTCACATGTACACGGCCTTCAGTCAGAGGAGTCACTACAGCAACCCCTTCACGAGAACCATAACGAATTTTAGCCGAAACTGTAATTGGTTTTTCTAAACGATCAATTGTAATAAAATTTAAATCTTCAGCAATGAGTTCAGAAGAAAATACATCTTCATTAGAACCAACAATAACTTGATTATTTGCAAAATCTAATTTTACTACATACAGTGGCTTTCCTGCTGCAATACCTAACCCTTTACGTTGACCAATCGTGTATAACGGCAGACCCTGATGTTGCCCTACTATTGTTCCATGTACATCGATTATATTACCTGGACGTAAGGAATCAGGCGATTTTTCTGCCAAAAATCCCTTATAATCATCATCGGGCACAAAACAGATCTCTTGACTTTCAGGTTTATTAGCAACAGATAATCCAAATTCAGCTGCTAATTCTCTTGTTCTTACTTTCGTATAATCACCTAAAGGCATCAAAAAATGTTTTAGTGTATTTTGATTCAGATGATATAGAGCGTAGGATTGATCTTTAGTATGATCGATTCCTTTACTTAATGTATGCCTACCTAATGTATCATCATATCCGATACGGGCATAATGACCAGTAGCAACATACTCAGCACCTAAAGCTAATGCCTTTTGCAATAAACCTTCAAATTTAACATAACGATTGCAAGCAATACAAGGATTCGGAGTCTTTCCCGCTCCATATTCGGCTACAAAATAGTCAATAACAGTATCTTCGAACATTTCACGAAAATTTAAGACATAATAAGGTATGCCTATTTTATCAGCAACCCTGCGGGCATCATCAACTGCACTTAGCGAACAGCATCCGCGATTTTCATCATCACTTTCTGGCACATCTTTATCCCATATTTGCATAGTTGCACCAATGACATCATATCCTTGCTGCACCAAAAGGGCGGCAGTTAAAGAACTGTCCACCCCTCCGCTCATCGCTACAAGAACTCTTGGTTTTGTACTCATGAATTAAATCACTTTCCTTTTTTGCTGATATAGTCTTTAATCGCTTCATGCAATGCATCGGCTGCTAAATTGGAACAGTGCATTTTAGCGGGGGGAAGACCATCTAGAGCTTCAGCTACTGCATCATTTGAAATTTTTAAAGCTTCATCAAGGGTTTTTCCCATTACTAACTCTGTTACCATACTACTAGTAGCAATGGCGGCACCACAGCCAAAAGTTTTAAATTTCACATCTTTAATAATATCATCTTGAACGTCTAAATAAATTCTCATGATGTCTCCGCATTTGGCATTGCCAACTTCTCCAACACCATTAGCGTTTTCTATTTCACCCACATTGCGAGGATTTGTAAAATGATCCATTACTTTTTCAGTATACATAAAAAGTGTCCCCTTTCAAATAAATTAAATTAATGATGATCGCATTGACTACAAGGATTATTAGCTGCTAATTTGGAATTAGCATTTAATGGTGACATACTCCGCAATCTCTCAAGAATTTGTGGCAATACTTCTAAGCAATAATTTATATCAGCTTCTGTGTTGCCACGTCCTAAAGAGAGTCGAAGTGAGCCGTGTGCGACTTCATGTGTAAGACCCATAGCCAATAAGACATGAGATGGATCGAGAGATCCTGAAGTGCATGCTGAACCGCTTGATGCGGCAATACCTTTTAAATCTAGATTTAAAAGAAGAGACTCCCCTTCCACATATAAGAAACTAATATTTACGTTACCTGGTAAACGAATTTCTTTATGACCGTTTAGCTTAATATCAGGAATCTTTTCTTGGATTCCTTTAATCAGTTTATCCCTTAGATTTGTAAGATGTGAAATTCTTTGATCTAATTCAATCCTGGCAAGTTCGGCAGCTTTTCCTAATCCTACAATACCAGGTACATTTTCAGTTCCCGGTCTTAGCTTGCGTTCTTGAGAGCCACCATGCTGCGTAGATTCAATTTTTACACCCTTACGTATATAAATAGCTCCAATACCTTTTGGACCATATATTTTGTGTCCTGACAAACTAAGTACATCGATATTAAGTTCATTCACATCAATATGACAATTCCCTACAGCTTGTACTGCGTCTGTATGAAAATATATTTTCTTTTCTTTTGCTAATTGTCCAATCTCTTTAATGGGTTGGATCGTACCTACTTCGTTATTAGCAAACATTACACTGATGAGTATTGTCTTATCAGTAATGGCATTTTTTACATCTTCTACGCTAACCATAGCATTTTCATCAACTGGCAAATAAGTAACTGTAAAACCTTGTTTCTCTAAGTATTCACAGGCGTGTAATATCGCATGATGTTCAATAGCTGTAGTAATGATATGATTTCCTTTTTTTCGATTAGCAAAAGCAATGCCTTTTAATGCAAGATTATCTGACTCTGTGCCGCCGCTAGTAAAAAAAATTTCATTTGCAGCAGCACCAAGTAAAGTTGCTACACTGTTTCTTGCCTCTTCTACTGCCTTACGAGTTTCACGGCCAAAAGAGTGAATACTAGAAGGGTTACCAAATTTTTCTGTCATATATTCTAGCATTACCTTTGCTACTTCCCTATCCACTGGTGTAGTAGCCGAATGATCAAAATAAATTCTTTCCATTATCACATACATCTCCTTGTAATTGTTCTTCTTGGCACAAGTCAGCAAGAGAAATTGAATCTAAAACAGAACTTATACTGTCGCAAACTTTAGCCCAAACACCACGGGTTACACAAATTTCAGCTCGCTCACAATAATCATTGTCCTCTGCATCTGTTAACAAACAATCAACTAAGACAATAGGACCTTCCATCGTTCTTATAATATCGCCAACTGAAATTTTTTCAGGTTCTTTGCTTAAAGAATATCCACCTTGCGCGCCACGAATACTTTTAACATATCCAGCATTGCGTAAAGTACTCATGAGTTGTTCTAAGTAATTTTCAGAAATTTTTTGTCGCTGTGCGATACTTTTTAAAGATATTGGTCCCTCTCCATAGTGCATAGCTAAATCATACATGGCCGCCACACCATAACGTCCTTTTGTAGATATTTTCACATTAGCCTCTCCTCTTTGCTATATCCTAGTATTCCTAGTAGCATAGTAGGTTTTCTTATTTATTAATATACCAAAATAATTGCAGAATGTCAAAATGAAATTATTTATTTTTTGATATTTTCTTCTTTACCATTTTTGCTAGGTCTGTAATAGACTGTACCAACCAATGCATCTGGCAAATAGTGTTGTTTGACAATATTACCCTCATAATTATGGGGGTATAAATAATTTGCACCATGACCTAATTTTTTAGCGCCTTGATAATGTGCATCTCGTAAATGAAGAGGAACTGATCCACAATTTTTTTGTTTAAGATCATTGATTGCCTGATCAATAGCCATATAACATGCATTACTTTTTGGCGCTGTTGCAATATAAATCACAGCCTGTGACAAAATAATCCTCGCTTCGGGCATGCCAATGAACTGAACTGCTTGGGCAGCTGCCATTGCGACGACTAAAGCCTGAGGATCTGCATTACCAACGTCTTCAGCTGCACAGATTACGATACGCCTAGCAATAAACTTAACATCTTCCCCTGCAGCAACCATACGTGCCAAGTAATGTACTGCAGCATCAGCATCAGATCCACGCATACTCTTAATAAAAGCCGAAACGATATCATAATGATGATCTCCGGATTTGTCGTAAGGCTGTATTCTTTCGCCCACTACTTCTTTGAGAATGGAAATCGTTATTTTTTTTGTATTCATTGAACTCATCATAGTGGCTGATTGTTCTATAATATTTAATGCTACTCTTGCATCACCACCTGATAGGTCAGCAATGATCGATAATGTTTCTTGATCATATACAAGATTAAACTTACCGAGACCACGTTCATGGTCTGCAAGGGCTTGTTCCATGATTTCTACCAGCTCTGCCACTCCAAGGGATTTTAAACGAATTACTCTCATTCTAGATAGTAAGGCAGCATTTACTTCAAAATAAGGATTTTCAGTTGTTGCACCAATTAGAATGATCCTGCCATCTTCCACATAAGGCAACAATACATCTTGTTGCCCTTTATTAAATCGATGTATTTCATCAATAAAAACAATCGTACGCTGGCGATAAAATCCAAGCCTTTCTTGTGCAGCCTCGACAATCTTACGAATATCTGCAATGCCTGCTGACACTGCATTCAATTTTTCAAAATAACTACCGGTACTATTGGCAATGATTTGCGCTAAGGTCGTTTTCCCCGTACCCGGTGGTCCAAAAAAAATCATCGAAGGAAGATTATCGCCATCAATCATCTTTCGTAAAAATTTATCTTCGCCGATAATATCATTCTGTCCAATAAACTCATCCAAAATTCTTGGACGCATACGTACAGCTAAAGGAGCTGTTTGGTTATTCTCTACTTGATTGGAATATGAAAATAAATCCATTATATCACCTTCTCATCAAAATATATTAAATTTTACTATTTTCCATTTTATTACAATTTTTTCCAATTAATATTTTTCTTTGACTTTATATACAGCTTTTATTATACTTTATATAAGTGCTTGTAGTAACTTGTATTTTTTTAAATTAATATGAAATTTATTAATTAAAGGACGGGTAATAAAAACTATGGAAGACATTCTTCGCCAGCTCCTCGCAGGTCAAAAACAAATTACAGAACGTTTTGATCTTATCGATCAACAACTTGATACGTTAACAGAGGGACAAGCCTCTATCAATGATAGGCTTGATAACTTGCAAGATGATCTCCTAAGTCTAAGCAGCGATGTTTCCAATCTTAAAGGTGATGTTTTAGCTATTCGTAAGGATACTACAACCTTGAAAAAAGATGCTAGCGCCATAAAAAAAGACTTACGTTATGCTTGGGAAGATATTCAAAAATTGGATAAGCGTGTACATATTCATGAAAGTTTAATCGCAAAATAAAACGGTCTACATAAGATGGTCTTATTATTAGCCACAACTTATCAATCAAATTAAGCCGCTCTAAGTCTCACCTATAAAAGATGAGAATTTTAGAGCGGCTTTTTAAACATTAAAATAAAACGATACTCCACCATGCCGTAGTGCTAGTGTTTTGAACCTGCTTAAGCAGGTGGGTGCCCTCCTGCTCACATTAGGTTTCCCTAAAAGGGCATACTGCAGTAAGCAGAGATAAGCTCCCTAGTACAATGTGTTGGATCAAAACATCTAACGTTTACGTACACAGTAGAGTCATTACTTTCTTAAAATTATAGTAACAAATCCATCACTAAATAGCAAGAATGAGAGCAAGGAACATTTTACCATCCCTTGCTCTTTTGGTGTATCTTTTTTTAAACTTTAGCTTTAGATGGAACCGTTGTCTTAATAGATAACTCTCGTAATTGTTTAACATCAACCTCAGATGGTGCCTGCGTCATTACATCAGTAGCGCTTTGATTTTTGGGGAAAGCAATTACATCACGGATGGAAGAACGTTTTGCCATTAACATAATAAGCCGATCTAATCCAAAGGCAATTCCACCATGGGGTGGTGTGCCAAACTCAAATGCTTCTAGCATATAACCGAATTTAGCTACTGCTTCTTCTTGAGAGAATCCAATCGCTGTAAATACTCGTTCTTGTAGCTCGCGATTATAAATTCTCATGCTACCGCCACCGATTTCAGTACCATTAAGTACCATGTCATAGGCTTTTGCTTTAATGCGACCAGGATCGCTTTCTAGATATTGTATATCTTCTTCTCTTGGTGAAGTAAACGGATGATGCATAGCAACCCAACGATTTTCTTCTTCGTCATACTCAAACATTGGGAAATCTACAACCCATAAGAAAGATAGCTTATCCTCATCAATTAAGTTAAGGCGACGAGCCATTTCTAAGCGTAGCTGACCTAATGCATTAGCGACTATAGATGGTTTATCTGCAACAATAAGCAACAAATCACCAGTTTCAATTTCAGCAGCTTTAGTAATATCTGCCATAATATCATCAGACAAAAATTTAGTAATGGCAGACTTAATGCCGTCAGCAGTATAACTAATCCAAGCTAAACCTTTAGCACCATAAATAGAAACATACTCAATTAAACCATCAAGTTCGCGCCTTGGAGCATGGGCATACCCTTTAACATTTATTGCTTTTACTTGGCCCCCATTTGCTAATACAGTTTCAAATACTTTAAAATTCGATCCTTTAACAGCATCGGAAAGATCAATAAGCTCCATAGCAAAACGCACATCAGGCTTGTCAGAACCAAAACGATTCATTGCATCATCATAACTCAACCGTAAGAAAGGAGTCTGCAGTTCAGCACCAATTGCTTCTTTAAACAATTGAACTGTCATCTCCTCCATCATCGGTAAAAGATCTTCACGGTCAACAAAAGACATTTCAATATCAAGCTGTGTAAATTCAGGCTGACGATCGGCTCGTAAATCTTCATCGCGGAAGCAGCGTGCAATTTGGAAATAACGCTCCATCCCTGCAACCATTAGCATTTGTTTGAAAATTTGAGGGGATTGAGGCAACGCATAGAATTTCCCGGAATTTACACGACTTGGTACCAAATAATCGCGAGCGCCTTCCGGAGAACTTTTCATAAGTACAGGTGTTTCAATTTCCATAAAACCATTATTATCAAAAAAGTCCCGCATACTTTTGGTTACGCGATGCCGCAACATTAAATTTCTTTGCATCTCTGGACGACGTAAATCCAAATAACGATATTTTAAGCGTAAATTTTCATCTACGTCAATATTATCCTGAATATAAAATGGTGGAGTTTTTGCAGCATTTAAAACTCTAAGTTCTGCGGCATAAACCTCAATCTCACCTGTTGCAATATTGGCATTTATCGTAGATGCATCTCGCAAATTTACAGTACCACGAACCGCTAATACAAATTCAGAGCGAACTGACTCTGCTTTTTTAAAGGATTCAATATCTACCTCTTGGGAGAAAACAACTTGTACAAAACCAGAACGGTCTCGCAAATCAATAAAAATAAGTCCCCCATGGTCTCGACGACGTGCCACCCATCCACATAATACAACTTCTTGTCCTACATTTTCTTTGTTTAGAAAATCACACGAATGTGTCCGTTTTAAACCTACCATTGTTTCCATATTAAGCCTCCATATCTAATTCTATCTTTTGCTGTACTTCATCCATACTTACTAATTCTTGCACACCAGTTATCATATTTTTTAACATGACTTTGTTTTGCGCAGCTTCCTCTTCACCAATGATAGCAACAAATTTAGCCGAATACTTATTGGCCTGCTTCATCTGCCACTTAATACCTTTTTCCATAAAATCCATTTCTGCAGTTATACCCTTTTCACGCAATTTACATAGCAATTTAAAAGCAATTCCTTGCATATCGCTTCCCATTGGTGCAACAAACACATCGATGGCATTTGAAATAACGGGCAATAAATTCTGCTTTTCCAAAGCCAGCAGGATACGCTCTATACCAATTGCAAAACCAATACCTGGAGTTGATTGTCCTCCACATTCAGCAACCAAACCATCATACCTGCCGCCACCACATACAGCGCTTTGTGCTCCAAGAGGTGAATATTGAATCTCAAATGCAGTTTTCGTATAATAATCCAATCCGCGAACTAAACGAGGATTTAGAATAAAGTCTACTTCCGCTAGAGTTAACAATGATTTTAATTGATTGAAATGTGTACTGCATTCATCACATAAACAATCAGCAATATGAGGAGCACCTTGGGTTTGTTCTGTACACTTCTCTTTTTTACAATCAAGCACTCGCATCGGATTACGTTCAAACCTTGATTGACAATCCGAGCATAAATGCGAGGTTTTCTCTCGTAAAAAATCCTGTAATTTTTCACGATAAATGGGTCGGCATTGCGGACATCCTACGGAATTCAAATATAACGTTAAATCATCTAACCCCAATTTTCTTAGTAACTGTACTGCTAACATAATGATTTCAGCATCAATAGCTGGTCCTTTAGAACCTAATGCTTCCACACCAAATTGATGGAATTGACGATATCTACCAGCTTGAGGGCGGTCATATCTAAACATCGGTCCTATATAAAAAAGCTTGTTTAATAACGTATCAGCATATAATTTATTTTCTAAGTAAGAGCGTACTACTGCAGCTGTATTCTCAGGTCGCAAGGTAAGACTACGCTCACCTCTGTCAGTAAAAGTATACATTTCTTTTTCTACAATATCAGTTGTTTCGCCAATACCACGCAAAAATAATTCTGTATGCTCAAAAACCGGAGTTCGAATTTCTTTATATAAATACAAACGACAAATATCCCGGACAACTTGTTCAATATATTGCCAATTGCCGCTAGCCTCAGGCAATATATCCTTCGTCCCGCGCGGGCCTGTTACCAACATAGTTTTCCTCCTTATTATCACCTTTAACATCATTCTGAAAAGGCAAAAACTGACGTTGCCTCATAGCAACATCAGTTACTAACATAGCCTATTACTGTCAATTACCTAGTGATCAATTTACCTAACAACGCTAATAAATTAATCGCTAATCTCACGTTTTTTCTGACATTCCTCACAATACCCATAGAATTTCACTTGGTGATCAACAATAGTAAAATTACTTTTGCGGGAAATCACAGTTTCGAGAGTCTCTAGTAGATCATCTTCAAATTCTTTTACCTTACTGCAGGATAAGCAAATCAGATGATGATGATGATGTGGTGTAGTTTTCTCATTAATTTCATAACGACTGCGTCCATCACCAAAATCCATCTTTTGTAGAACATCTAATTCGCTAAACAACTCTAAAGTACGATATACAGTAGCTAGTCCTATCTCAGATGAATGTTGACGAACAATGGTATGCACATCTTCTGCGCTTAAATGTTCATCTTGATGATCAACGAAAGCTTCTAGAATAATTCTACGCTGAGGTGTTAACTTATATTGTTTCTCTTGAAATTTTTGTCTAATATCCACCATGTCAATTGCCATTTTATCCACCTATCTTTCATTTGTTATCCATAACTGTTTAATTAATACCCTCAAGAGTGCCGCTGCCGGAACAGCCAACATCATTCCAATAATTCCCCATAACTGACCACCAATTAACAAACTAATAATAATCATAACAGGATGTAAATCAATAGTATGCCCCATAATATTCGGAACAACAATCTGGTTCTCAAAGAATTGCACAAGGATATAAAAGATAATCACCTTAAATGCTAACGTTGGAGAAATCAAATACGCCAGCATAATGGCTGGAACAGAACCAACAATGGGTCCAATAATTGGAATCGATTCTGTACACGCCGCAAGAAGCCCAAGCACCAAAGGATAATCCACCCCTAACAGATACATACCACTAAATACAAAGATACCAATAATGATACTTATGATTACTTGTCCTCGAATATAAGCACTAATAACTAGGGACATTTCCTCAATAATTTTACGGACTCTCTCTCGAGATTCCACCGTAAATAATGATATGATCTTATCTTTTAAAATACTCCAGTCTTTTAAAAAATAATAAGCAAGGACAGGTACAACCACAAGTTCAACAATGCTTGAGGCAAAGCCAAATGCAGCCTGCAATATGCGTTTAGCCAAATCAGCAGAAAAGGAAGCGGCACTAGAAATAGCCTGCTCAATAAAAGTGTTAATATTTGTTGGAAGATCTAATAATTGGGCACGTTGCTGAATTTTAATAACGATATTTTGTATTTTTGATATTAAATTTGGCAAATCAATAATAAATTTATCAAATTCATGTATAAAGGGCAATAATACAAAAGTCCCCACTAGCAAAAGAAATAAAATAAGTATTAAAAATGCACATATTACTGAAATTCCTCGACCAATATGCCTCTTTTTTGCCCCAAATCGTATACTAGTGATATAGTTTACCAGTGGATTTAAAATAAATGCCAATATCATAGCAAGAATGATAGGAAAATAAATAGGCATAACCTTTATTATGATGTAAAATCCTAATAATAAAATGCTGATTTTAAACCATGTATCATATGATTTAAATGACATAGACCTCCCCCATTCATATAAGGTTATTGAATAAATGGATTATTATAACGCTCATTTCCGATGGTTGTTCCTGACCCATGTCCAGGCAATATTTGGGTAGCATCAGATAAAATCAATAACCTTTCCTTAATACTCTTTATTAATTGCTGATGTGATCCCCCAGGAAAATCAGATCTACCTACAGATTGTTCAAATAAGGTATCGCCGCTAAATACAACCTCATTGACTTTTATACATATTCCTCCAGGAGTATGACCAGGGGTATGTATTACTTGAAGTTTCATCCCCCCAACTTGAATGATTTCACCATCCGTTAACAAACGATCTGCTGCCTTACATATAAGATTATTACCAATATACATAGATAAATTACCTTGAGCACTGGTTAACATACTTGCATCATCTTTATGAATCAGTATCGGTGCACCAGTATACTCCTTGATTTTATCATTATCGCCAATATGATCTGCATGTCCATGAGTATTAATGATGGCTACTATTTTAATATTTTCTCGTTGTATGATATTGATAATATCCTGAGCGTTGCCACCAGGATCGATTACGACGCCCTCTAGAGCTTCTTTACTGTAAACAATATAACAATTAGCCCCCAGATTCCCTACTTCTAATCTAATAATCTCCATTATGATTCACCTCCTAAAAAATTCGTTTGCTATCAAGTAAAATAGTGACTGGTCCATGATTATCTAAAGTCACCGTCATTTCTGCTTGAAATTTTCCAGTAGCAACGACTATGCCGAACTGCTTACAACGATCAATAAAAGCTTCATATAGTTTTAGAGCTGATTTTGGCGGAGCAGCTCCATCAAAGCTTGGGCGTCGTCCTTTTCGACAATCGCCAAACAAGGTAAACTGTGAAACAACTAGCAATTCTCCTTTTATGTCTAATAATGATAAGTTCATTTTACCACTATTATCAGAAAAAATTCGTAAATTTACAATTTTTTCTGCCAAATAAGATACATCTTCTTCTGTATCTTCCTGCCCTACACCCAATAACACTGTCAATCCTTGCCCAATGGCAGCTATTACTTCATTATCAACAGACACTCTTGACTGTAATATACGCTGAACGACTGCTCTCATCCTACACCACCTAAATTAGGCATAGCCCGATGTACACTATATACATCTTTAACACGACGCATCTTAGTCATAATATGCTCTAATTGATTTAAATTACTAATATTTAAGGTTAATGTAATAGAACCAATATTACTTTTTAGTACTTTAGCATTTACAGAGCTAACTTTAATTTTGCTTTCAGAAGTAACCAGAAGGATATCCGATAATAATTCAGAACGATCGACACCTGTAACCTCAATAATCACTTTATATAAATTACCAGCAGTTAAATCCCAACTCACTTCAATCATACGTTCATATTCCTCTGGCTGAACTAAAATATTGGTACAATCCGCACGATGTACCGATACTCCACGTCCCCTTGTAATATAACCGATGATGGGATCTCCTGGCAATGGATTACAACATTTGGCTAACCGCACCATTAAACCTGATTCACCTTCTACTAAAATACCATGTCCTGATTTATTAGTATTATTATGCGGTTTAAGTTTAGCTAATAATTTTGAAACATCAGAAGCTTCTTTAGTACTCCCTACTTCTTTTTTATAGGCTTCAATTAACTTTGTCATTATGCCATGAGTTGTTACACCACCATAGCCTAATGCCGCCATTAAATCCTCTTCTGTTTGTATGTTAAATTTCTTCCCAACTTCAGCTAATCTTTCCCCTTTGGCTAGCTCACGCCAATCATACCCTATTTTTTTGCTCTCTTTTTCGAGCATTTCCCGACCCTTAATAATATTTTCTTCCCGTTTTTCCTTCTTGAACCACTGGCGGATTTTATTCTTAGTATCGGAAGAGCCTACTATGTTGAGCCAATCCCAACTAGGCCCATTCCCTGTTTTACTTGTAACAATTTCCACAATATCTCCATTAGTTAATTTGGTTTCAAGTGGAATCATTTTACCATTAATACGGGCACCAACACAACGATTTCCTACACCAGTATGAATACGATAAGCAAAATCAATAGGCGTGGAACCCGCCGGCAAATCAATTACATCTCCTTTAGGGGTAAAGACAAATACTTCATCCGAGAAGATATCCATTTTAACAGTTTCCATAAACTCATGGGGATCTCGCAAATCTTGCTGCCACTCAGAGAGTTGCCGAAGCCATGTCAATTTTTCATCAAAATCTTTATTAGCCCCTTTAGACCCTTCCTTATAGCGCCAATGAGCCGCAATACCATATTCAGATGTACGGTGCATATCCATTGTACGAATTTGAATTTCCAGAGGCTGCCCTTCAGTACTAATTACTGTAGTATGTAATGACTGATACATATTACTCTTTGGCATGGCAATATAGTCTTTAAACCTCAAGGGCAAAGGTTTCCACAGCGTATGTACAACACCTAAGGCTCCATAACAATCCTTGACCGTATCCACTAATATTCGAACAGCGGACAGATCGTAGATCTCACTAAGATCTTTATTCCCCTTCAGCATTTTTTTATATATGCTATAAAAATGTTTAGGTCGCCCCTGGATATCGGCTTTAATCTCAACATCGTCTAAACGTGCTGATAAAATTTTGATTGCCTCATTAATCAATTGTTCCCGCTCACGACGTTTTTGTTTTACCTTTTCAACTAATTCATAATACTTTTCAGGCTCCAAATAGCGAAATGCGAGGTCTTCCAATTCCCATTTTACACTAGATATTCCTAGCCTATGAGCAAGAGGAGCAAAAATTTCGTGGGTCTCTTGAGAAATCCTGCGCTGCTTATGTTCCGGCATATGCTTAAGAGTTCGCATGTTATGTAAGCGATCAGCCAATTTTATCAATACTACACGGATATCCTTCGCCATTGCCAAAAACATTTTACGAAAATTCTCTAACTGTTGTTCCTCTTTTGATTTATATTCAATTCGACTTAGTTTAGTTACCCCATCTACCAACATAGCAACTTCTTTGCCAAATAACTTTTCAAGTTCTTCCAAGGAAAAAGCTGTATCCTCCACAACGTCATGCAATAAGGATGCGCTAATAGTCAGTGCATCAATTTGTAATTCAGCTAATATCTTAGCTACTCCTAGCGGGTGGCAAATATATTCTTCGCCCGAAGCACGTGTTTGCCCTTTATGAGCATCAACAGCAAGCTCATAAGCTTGTTGAACAATTGCGATAGGAGCATCAATCTGGTAGGATTGTATTTTTTTTATAATCTCTTTAATCGTATTCTGCCCTTCACAATCCATATGCACACCTCAATACACTATATTCTTTCTAATATTTCAACAATGACATAATATTATAATTTGTTAGATTTTTGCGTCCTTCAAGATAAGACAACTCAATTAGAAAAACAAGACCCACAACGACTCCTCCTAAAGCTTCAACCATAGCAATCGTAGCTTGTACCGTACCGCCAGTAGCCAGCAGATCATCAACAATTAATACACTTTGACCTGGAATAATCGCATCTTTATGTATTTCCAAAGAGTCTTTACCATACTCTAAATTATATTCATGCTTTAGTGTTTCAGCAGGTAATTTACCTGGCTTACGCACTGGTACAAAACCAGCTTCTAAGGCATAGGCAACGGGAGCGCCAATAACAAATCCTCGCGCTTCAGGCCCCACCACCAACTCGATACCTTGCCCTTTAAATGGCTTAGTTAAAGCATCTATCGCTTGGTGAAAACGCTTTCCATCTTTCAGCAATGTAGTAATATCTTTAAACCGAATACCCGCTTCTGGAAAATCAGCTACCACCCTAATATTTTCTTTAAAATCCATGAAATGAACCTCCTATATATTCTAAATTAACTTATATTATTAACCTTTTAACCGTGAATCATTATATCCTTATTAATCTGCTTAAACATGATTACCTTTCATTTCTTGCAGCAGAGCAGTACTTGATACATTCATTATCTTTTCTGCAAATTTTGCAAACTCATCTTTTAGTAATATGCCTTCTCTAAACGTTTTAGATTGCTCAATCTCTAACTTTTCTTTTGGAGCAGGCAAGACCACTATTTTTCTCTTGTTCCCTGATAATTCATGAGTTACTAATTTTAAGTCTTCAAGTATTTTAATAGCAATCGCAACGGATGATTCACAAATAATAGTTTGATACTTGCTTCGTACTAGCTCGACAACTTGAAGATCTGTTACAAAAGTCTCTGCATGCTTCTTAAGCACCAAATAGATTTGACCTATTACGATACGTTCTGGTCTGAGTTCTTGCAATAAAGAAAGGTTGTCCTTTAAATCTTTTTGATTAAATAACAAATGGATATCATTTGCCTTATTACGCCCTACCAAATTACATTGCTGAATCAAACTTTGCATATTAAGAGGTACATTATAGACCACGATATGTCGAATATCATTTATTGCAATATATTTTTTCCCTAATAGAGTCGTACATAGTACTGTAAATTGATCTTCTTTAAACCATGCTTCAACTTTATTCCTCCAGGTTTCATCCAATCTTGAATGATAAAAACCAATTCGCTCTTTATATTTCGACAAAGACTTTCGTATTCCTTGTGCCAGTTCGAATGCAGCCTGAGGAGTATTGACGAAAATTAAGATTTTCTCTTGTGTTTTTATTAAATTTAATAGATATGTGATTTTATCATCAATATTTCGAGAATCTTTTAATACCCAAGGGATCTGCTCGCCCAAATCATTTCCAAGGCTAATTATACTTTCATCAGCATAACAATCCTCTAAACAACCGAATTGCTGATCCCTTTGTCCATATAATGAATATAACCTTTCCACTTCTGTTATTTCCTTTTTTCGAATATCATAAGCACGCAATTGAATTTTTTGCTGTCCTTGCCACTCGTTGATTTCAGGGAAAAATGCCATCTCTATTTTTTCTTTGATCTGTATTTTTTCCGCCAGTTCACCCATCTGCCAAGCAACGACATCATTTGTAATATTCTTTTGCTTAACTTTAAGTTTTAAATGACGAGCTTCTTGTCCAAGAGTTCGTACCTGCTCTACTTCTATATCCTCACACGCAAAGACTGGGCTGCGATTTCCCATGCCATATGGTTCAAGGCAACCTAATTGTTCTAAAAATCCTTTATTTATTTCATTTAAGGAAAGTAATGAGTCAATTGTAAGTACGGGTATATAATCAGCTGGTGTTAGCTTAGTATCTGCAATATGATTCAACCGAGTTTTTAATTCCTCAATCTTTTCAGGCAAAACACTAAAACCAGCAGCTTGACGATGACCACCAAATTGAAGCAATATATCAGAACATTGGTTCAAAGCATCATATATATCAAAGGCAGGGATACTGCGGCAGGAAGCTTTACCGATCCCGTCCCGTATACTAATCATAAAGACAGGACGAAAATATTTTTCAACTAACCGTGATGCTACAATGCCGATAACCCCAGGGTGCCAGTCTTCACCAACAACAACTAACACACTAGCCATATTCAAATCCAGCTCATTTACAACACCTTCTGCAGCCGCTTGAATATCCTTCTCTACTGTTTGGCGCTGAATATTCTCACATTCTAAATAAGTTGCCAACTCTCTTGCTCTTTCTGTATTATCAGTGATTAACAACTCAACACCATAGTCAGCTCTACTAATGCGACCAGCAGCGTTAAGGCGTGGAGCAATTGCAAAGCCAATTTTACCTGCATCAATCTTATCGGGATCCACTCTGCAGACCTCAATTAATTCTTTTAAGCCTATATTCTCAGTATGGACAATTTCACCTAAGCCTAGCTTTACTAAAATACGATTTTCACTAGTTAAGGAAACAATATCTGCTACTGTACCAATTGCAACGATATCAAGGTATTTCAAAAATTTATCATCATGTCCATAATAGTAGCGTGATAACGCTTGGGATAATTTAAATGCTACGCCAACTCCAGCTAAGTTCTTTTCAGGATAAGGACAGTCTTTTTGCTTGGGATTAATAATGGCGTAAGCTAAGGGCAAAACTTCAGGCGGCTGATGGTGATCTGTAATAATAATATCCATTTGATGTGCAATTGCATTTACTTCTTCAACAGCACTTATACCACAATCAACTGTAATCAGAAGGTTTGTACCTGAATGAATTAAAGTTGCTAGAGCGGTACTATTTAGACCATAGCCTTCACTTTGCCTTTCAGGTATATAATACTCAATAGCTCCACCTAACTCCTTAATTACTTTATATAATAGTGCACTTGATGTTATACCATCAACATCATAGTCGCCATATACAATTATCTTTTGTTTATGTGTGATTGCCTCTGCAATACGGGCAACAGCCTTCTCCATACCTTTTAACAAATAAGGATCAGCTAGCTTTTCGATTCCGCCAGATAAGAAATCGTTAGCAGTATCCGTATCTACTATACCACGATTAATTAGAACTTGAGCAATTATATCTGATATTCCCAATGTGTTACTTAATTCTTGTCTTAGATTCTTATTTTTTGGCATGACCTGCCATAACGGTTTTACTTTTGGCATACAGCCTCCATTTTGTCTAGAACATAATATCCAATATGAGGATATTATGCAAAATAATCCAAGTATTTAGCTTAAAGAAATTTATTCTACCAATGATCTCATGTATTAAATTTCCTTCGACTTTATAATATTCTTGATGTAAGTATGATAATCCTCTTAAAATTCACAAAAAAAAAGTGTAAAAAAGGTTTTTACACTCTTCTAACATGTCCATTTCTTACAAATTTTCAACTACAGGTATTTGGACTTATTGCTTATTCTAAACTTATATCCCTATACGTATAGTAGGTACTTGCATATAATCGTAATCATGATTATCCCGCATATAAAACGTAATACTGCCAATATCATTAACCTTACTAATATTTTGCTGATACATTCTACGTAGGGTACTAAAGCCTTACCCACTACTAATTCCCATATTGTAAGACCTATTAAGGAACCCAATAAGGCATCAGCGACAATAATTCCCGCTAAATTACATACAGGAGTATTCACACTATATGTTTTTGAAACATTATATCCCCGTGTCAGATAGCTTCTGAGCCCCCTCATCCCAATTTCTGCAACGATTGCTAAAGACGCTAATACAATTATGATCCATGAAGGTAATGTGTTAAATCCAATTATCGACGCATAAATGCAAGCGGCAGCTAAAATAATGATTGTCCCATAGAAATTAGGAGCTAATGTACATAACTGTCCTATAAACATGATTAATAATATACTACTTTTTACTATCAATATGAATCCCTTTCTCACCTAACCATAGTTACTATCATTATTGCTGATTTTCCCTATATTTATGTACTAAATAAGCAGTATAAATAATAAATACTATCATTATGAAACCTGAATAACTCATAATCCATAATATCGTTGTAAAACGCATGCAACTTACTAAATATATAATAATTCCTGCCACTGTTAGCGCAGGTAAAAAAGATATTTGTATAATACTACTAACTTGTCTAGCATTAACCAGCATAGCTGGAACCATAGTATTGGTAAAAGTACAAAATAAAATGATGTTAAAAGTAAATACCATAGCAGCGCCGCCTACTTGACTAACAATACCTGCTAATGCCAATGGACCAGAAATATTAGCAACTAATACTAGATAGGCAATCAGTATCGTAAATACGCCCTCAACAGACTTTGCCAATAGAATCAAACAAATGGCTATGTAACCTTTTTGTGATAAATATGCTCCCATTTCAACAACTAAGATAGACCACATTCCGCCAACATTATAGCCTAATAACCCTAAAACAAGCAGCCAATTAACACTACTGAACCTCGGCATAACAATATCGAGTTTAAAATCAAAAAGAAATAATAAAATGAGCAACAAGGGAACTAATAATAAGCCAATATAATTAGATAGTATTAACAAACAACGACCATAGCCAGCCGCTAATACTGAGAATAATAGTAAACAAATGAAACTTGCGACAAGAGGAGAAATACCCGTCAAAATATGTAAGACTTGGGCGGCATAATAACCACCTGTTAAAGCACTTGCAGGAATGCATACAGATAATATCACAAATGCCAATATTCTTTTTCCCTGCAATCCATATAACTCTTTCATAACAACAACTAATTCTTCCCCAGTCTTAACACCGATCCAAACCAGTATAGTAGAAAGTAGCAAGCCAAATATAATAAAGATATATAACGTACTAACATACACTTCTTTATTGCCTAATATACTCGCCAAATCGGGTATAACAGCAACGTGATCCCCTGCAATATGCAATATCGCTAAACAACATATTGGTAATATCATCCACATAGATTCACCACCTCTGTGCTTATATGATATTAGATTGCTTTACCAAGGGTGAATAAAAAAGGTTATTGCCAAGATCTCCTGGCAATAACCTACTTAAATACGACTCTATTCTATTTTGAACCACCAGTTTTTAACACAGCTCTTTTACGTTCATCATACTCTTTCCAAGTAACCCAAATTGGGCTGGCATTGAAAATAGCTGAGTAAGCACCACTGAGAAAACCGATTAACATTGCTAGTGAGAAATTCTTTGTTGACTCGCCACCAAAGAAATGTAATGATCCACAAGCAAATAACACTGTCAGTAAAGTATAAATAGTACGTGTAAATGTTTGTCCTATGCTGCGGTTAACTAGATCTTGGAATGACTCTGTCTTACGATGTGTTTTTAAATTTTCTCTGATCCGATCAAAAACAACAATCGCCTCATTCATTGAATATCCAATAACGGTTAAAATCGCTGCAACAAAAGATGAATCCATCTCGATGTGGAATAAGGAGAAAATACCTAGGACAATCAATACATCATGCAATATAGCTAAAATCGCTGAAACTGCGATTTTATACTCAAAACGATAGGAGATATAAGCAATTAATAAAGCACAAACTACCGCTAAATTGAGTAGTGCTTGCTGCGTTAGCTCAGATCCCATAACAGCACCGACTTTTTCACTACGCAGAACTTCAAATGCTCCTAAACGTTTCTCCATATCTGTAAATAATATTTGGCTTTCATCATTAGACAAAACATGGGTTCTAATAAATAAATTATTTGATGTCTCCGCCTGATCCGTTGAAACTAACTGTATTACACTATTTTCTAGACGATGATCAACCAGCACTTCACGAACTTGAGCGACTGTCACTGGAGAAGCAAATTTCAAATCCAAAATCGTTCCGCCAGTAAAATCAATTCCTAAATTAAATCCCTGTAATGCCATGGAGATTAAACCAGGAATTAGGACAATTAAAGATAATGCAAACCACCAATACCGTTTTCCAATAATATCAAATTTCATTTTTAATCACCCCTTACGCACCAAAGTATTTGCCATTTTTAGTCACATTGGACTGCATTAACATCCTCAGTAAATAACGACTTACTGTAATTGCCGTAAACATACTGAGAATTACTCCAAGTCCAAGCGTTATAGCAAAGCCTTTGATTGGGCCCGTTCCCAGGATAAATAATACTGTAGCAGTAATCATAATGGACACATTTGAATCTAAGATTGTATTGAAAGCTCTTGAAAAACCAGCATCAAGAGCAGCTCTTAATGTTTTACCACTGCGATATTCTTCTTTAAATCTTTCAAATATTAATACATTCGCATCCACAGCAACCCCCATGGACAAAATAATACCAGCAATACCTGGCAATGTCATAGTTGCTTGGAGCATTTTTAAAGAGCCCACCAAAAGTAACACATAAACCAAAAGTGCAATCGTAGCAACAAAACCTGACAAACGATAAAACCCTAGCATAAATATTACGATTAAAGCAATACCAATGCTAAATGCTTTCTCACTCTTTTCCTTAGAATCTTGACCAAGTGTCGGTCCTACTGTTCTCATTTCCATAACATCTACTTTTACTGGAAGTGAGCCTGACCTTAATAAAATAGCTAAATTCTGCGCTTCTTCAATTGATCGGCTGCCTGTAATAACGGCTTTCCCATTAGGGATCGGCTCATTTACGACGGGACTCGTAAGCACTTGCTTATCAAGTAAGATACTAATATGTTTACCAACATTCTTAGTAGTTAGATCAGCAAAAAGCTTACCACCTTGATCAGAAAATTCCAAGGCAACTACACTGTTTTTATTTTGTCCCATTTCAGCCTTAGCATCTTTTAAATCTTTACCTGTCATAACAGTAATGCCACTTTCGTCCTGAAATTCTAGCAATGCTGTTTTACCTAACATCTCAATTGCTTTTTCTGGTTCTTTAATACCAGGTAGCTCTACAATAATTCTTCTATCGCCTTGTCGTTGAATAATCGGCTCAGTCAAACCAATTTCATTTACACGTTTTTCAATAATCTTAACGACCCGTCGAACAGCATCTTCATCTACTTTTGCTTCTGGAGTATCAACAGCTTCTAGTACTACATGTGTACCGCCTTGCAAATCCAGACCTTGCTTGATTGAAGTAGTTAAAGGTGAAATAAAATAACTAAAACCCAGTACAATTACAGCAACTACAACCAAAAACTTGGCCACATTCCCCACTCTCAAAAACGTCTCCCCCATTCTCTTCTTATCTAATTTAAATAAGTACAATTACCAAGCTTTTCATCCTAGCTAAAAGCCTAGTAAAAGTCAAGTTTTTCCACAGGTTTAATTATATCTGCTATGTCATAAAAATGTCAACGTAATGCCAGCATATCAATTATAGCAGCTGGTTGTTGTTAATGACTAAGCTAAATTGACAATTTAAAAAATCTGCCGCCCTCCGACACATGATCATTCGAGCTAAAAAAATCTCAAAATATTCCATGACTGGACAAATATTAGTATCAATAACAATTTCCAAAGCAATTCTGCGTAAATGTTTGTCAACTACCAATTTACTACTATTAGCAGCGTAATTTACTCTATCATGTATTTCAAATGTAGCGAAATCCTTATTCGTCACTCTGCTGCGGTGTACATCTGACTTATCTGCTAAGATTAATGCAGCGGCTACCGGATTAATTGCATTGCCTCTTTCTTCTTCATGATTCCCAATTGCTGAAATAACTAAAGCAATTTCTTCTGGCGGCATTCCTAATCGTGATACTACATTATAAGCCATGACTGCACCTGTACCGCCATGATTGTAGCGATTAATCATATTTCCAATATCATGTATATACCCGGCTACTGCTGCCAATTGACATTCTCGTTCTTCATACCCTAAATCTTCTAACACATGATAAGCCCGATCGGATATGATTGATGCATGACGCTTACCATGTTCTGTAAAGCCTAGACGACCAAGATACTCTGTACTGCAAGCAAGATATACAGATATTTCATGATCTTTCTTTAGATCTTCGACAGTTATTTTTGACATGAGAATTCCCCCCAGTATACTCTAGCATTCATCAAACAGCATTTCATTACTTAAGTCACCTTCGAGGTCTGCCATTCATGCACATCTATTGTTGTAATCATGATACAACATACTTATTCTGTCTTTACCCTAAAGTGCTTTATATTGCTAATGTATTTAAAACTACAGTATATTAGGTCCTCTTTAATTGTTGTTCCATATTAGGGTAGCTTAGTTTTCATTTTTTATATTATGCACTTTTTCACTATCAGATATGCCATTTAATAAATACATGATAATTTCATTTATCGTCCTTTGCAAGTAACATAAATAATCTCTGACTGCACAAATATAACAGTGGCAGAAATACCACTTTGTGGTCCTTCTGCCACTGTTATATTTCTATATCTCACCCGAAATTCCATATTGATATCTATATCGCTACACTATCCATTAATTATATCACACTTTACAATTTCATCTTCATTCAACAAAAAATGTACAGGCTTATCATAATCGTTATGCGGAATACTTTCTATAACGTGTGAAGACCATATAGCACCAATTAATATGGCTTGAGGAGCCTGAGGAATAAAGCGGTCATAGTATCCAGCACCCATTCCTAATCGGTTACCAGAATGATCAAACCCTACTCCTGGAACAATTATTAAATCAATTAACTCTGGATTCATTATCTTAAGAGTTGCAGGATCGGGCACCAATAAATTAAAACGCCCTTTAACTAAATCATTCCAATTCTCAATTACAGCAGCATCCATCACACCGAATTCTTTTCTCATATGTGGTACACAAACCGTTTTTCCCTGTGACCAAGAGTCCTCAATTACTTTTGACATTTGTGGTTCATCAAACATAGACAAAAATAACATTATAACCTTCGCTTGTTGATAATATGGCCACGCAAATAATTGTTTAGCCATATTATCACTTTGAGCAGCAATCATATTTTTATCTAGTTTACGTCTTCTTAATAATAATTCTGTTCGTAAATTAGTCTTGTTATGACTACTAATTTTCATATTACTACCTTACCTTATTATCCAGTACACGTAGAGAAAACCATAACTTCCTATCCGTTTTTAGGATCATTCTGGTATGATTGAATTGCCGAGCGTAAAAAATCGATTTCAACTTTTTCTGAAACTTTTAAAGTCACTTTTTTAGCATCTAAAGCTATAATCGTACCATACATACCACCTGCAGCAATTACACGATCACCTTTTTTTAAGTTATTTAACATTTCTGCACGTTGTTGCTGTTGTTTTTTCTGAGGACGATACAATATAAAGTAAAAAACTAGCGCCATCAAAACAATCGGCCCATAAGCCGCTAATGTCTGCATCATCTCTTGCGATAATTCTGGCATATAATTCACCCCCCTTATTTTTATATTACTAGTATTATATTCCACATCAAGTACTTAAATCCTCTTTATCGATTATATTGTGCCAAGAACCCTTGCCTGAAATCTAGAAAACGATCTTCTAAAATAGCTGTACGCATCTCTCTCATAAAGTTTAATAGAAAGTGTAAATTATGAATGGTTGTAAGTCTTAAGCCAAAGATTTCATCGGTTTTAAATAAATGCCTAATGTAAGCTCTTGAAAAATTCCGGCAAGCGTAACAACTGCATTTGTCATCAAGGGGTCTAAAATCCCTTGCATATTCAGCATTCTTAACAACAAGTCGTCCCCAATTGGTCATAACGGTACCATTACGAGCTACTCGAGTAGGAAAAACACAATCAAACATGTCAATACCATGCATAACCCCTTCTACCAAGCAGTCGGGCGTTCCAACCCCCATTAAATAACGAGGCTTTTTTTCAGGCAATAACGGTACTGTATGCTCTAGCATTTCATACATTAACGGTTTCGGTTCACCAACACTTAAGCCACCCACAGCATAGCCAGGAAAATCTAAGGAAACCAAATCTTTGGCACTCATACTTCTTAAATCCTTATACATGCCGCCTTGTACAATACCAAATAACGCTTGGTCGGCTCTAGTGTGAGTCTGTCTACACCGCTCAGCCCAGCGCGTAGTTCGTTCCGTAGATTCTCGAGCATAATCATGCTCGGCGGGAAATGGCACACATTCATCAAAAGCCATAATAATATCAGATCCTAATGCCATTTGCACCTGAGTGGCTTTCTCTGGAGATAAGAAATGTTTGGATCCATCAATATGAGAACGAAAAGCAACACCTTCTTCAGTAATTTTGCGTAATGCCCCTAAACTAAAGACTTGAAACCCACCACTATCTGTTAAGATTCCTCGATCCCAATTCATAAATTTATGTAAACCGCCGGCTTCTGCCACTAATTCATGCCCAGGTCTTAGATATAAGTGATAGGTATTACTTAGGATGATTCCAGCGCCCATATCCTTTAATTCATCAGGTGACATTGCCTTTACGGTCGCTTGCGTACCAACAGGCATAAAAATAGGTGTATCAAAGGTGCCATGAGGTGTATGCAAGCGTCCTGCTCGCGCTCCTGTTTTTGAACATTTTTTAACTAATTCGTACGTTACTGACATTTTAATCCCCCTAGATTCTGTTAAAAATGATTCCTATTCTAACAAAAAAAATTATTATAGAAAAATTCACAAAAATACAATGCCACTTTCGTGGCATAAAACAAACTTTAAAATAATAAAGGTAAAACAAGTTTATTTTATATAATTAACATGGCATCGCCAAAACTAAAGAATTTATACCCTTGCTCAACGGCTTCCTTATACGCAGCAAAAACCTTTTGCTGTCCAGCTAAGGCACTAACTAACATTAACAAGGTAGACTTTGGTAAATGAAAGTTAGTCACAGCAGCATCAACTATTTTAAATGTATAACCTGGATAAATAAAAATTTCAGTCCAGCCGCTTTTAGCTTCCAATATGCCATTTATCGTAGCTGTCTCCAATGTTCGTATTGCTGTAGTACCGACTGCTATAATTCTACCACCTTCCTGCTTTGTTCTATTTATCAGTTCTGCCGTCTCAGGCAATACTGAATAATATTCCCGATGCATTACATGATCGGTAATATTATCGGTATTAACCGGGCGAAAAGTGCCTAAACCAACATGTAGGGTCACAAATGCCAGATGGATTCCCTTTTCTTCTATGCGTTTCATTAAATCTGTCGTAAAATGCAAACCTGCCGTTGGCGCAGCTGCCGATCCCCGTTCACGAGCATATACAGTTTGATATCGTTCTTTATCCGCTAATTGCTCTGTGATATAAGGAGGTAAGGGTGTTTCTCCCAGCTCGTCCAAGATTTCTTCAAAAATACCTTCATATCTAAAGCGAACAATACGACCGCCAAAATCAGTCGATTCGAGTATTTCACAAGACAACCGATCACTAAAGATAATGATCGCACCAGGCCTAGCCTTCTTGCCTGGTTTCACCAATGCCTCCCAATCACTTTCTGATTTACGATTTAATAAGAAAACTTCTACTTTACCACCGGTCTCGGCCTTAGCACCAATTAACCGAGCTGGAATTACTCTGGTATCATTAAAAACAAGAGTATCACCTGCATTTAGGTATTGTAGCAAATCAAAAAAATAGTTGTGTGAAATGGCACCTGTATTTTTATCTAGCACTAATAAGCGAGAATGATCACGAGGCTCGCAAGGATGTTGAGCAATTAACTCTTCTGGTAAAAAATAATCAAATTCAGATAACAACATGCAACTAGACTCCTTTAGGTAACTTTTTAACCTCAACACCTTGATAATAGTGTTTCAATATCTCTTTAAAATATGTAGGGTCATCTTGAGGACCTTTCTCTGCCATAGCCTTGGCTCCCCATTGAGATAAGCCAATACCGTGCCCCCAGCCAAATCCTGAAATTGATATGATCTCATTTGACCGACCGCTAATACGATGTATATCTTCTTTATCTGTAAAATATCCTTTTTCATTTGTCGACGGTAAATTAATTTCAACTTTTTTATTGCCCACATTACCTATACCATCAGAAATTTCGAATTCAATACTTTTTTGTACTGGCAGCATGATATGAACATCAAACAAAGAACTCTTCAAAGACAATATCGTACGCAGCTTTTCACCAGTCAACTGAATACTTCCATTCGTACCAATAAAACGTATCATCTTCACTCTTCCAGAAACGCCTCGGTCAGGAGTATCTATCGGCTGAGCAGCAAGGGGAGAAATGCCAATTGCTTTTATAGTCCCAACATTGTATCCAGCTTTAGATAATAATTCTCCTAATTCATTAGGAGTTAGCTGTTTTTCCCAATTGTAGTGAGGCGAACCTTGATCATAATCAACTACACCGCGCAAATATGGCAGATAGGTTCCCCATATATTTTCACTATTCTCTGTGTAACCACCAGAGCTGCTATGAAAATAAGCAGGAATAAGCTTGCCTTTATACAAGATCACTTGGCCCGCAGTATCATCTACTGCCTTAATACCCCGAAGGACTTCCCCTTCACGGCCGCCATAAACTTGACAATCCGTTGTAGCACAAACATCATAACCATCACTCTGATGTTTATTTCTGCTATAAAAAGCATACGTACGAGCTGCTACCGCTTGAGCCTTAACTGCTTCCAAAGACCAACTTGGTGATATTTCTTTTGCGATGACACCATATAAATATTTCTCAACCGATAGTATATTAACAACTGTCATTCCACTCTTCCCATTGGTAATATGGATGTTAATATCACCTCTATATTTTTTTTTATTAACCTCAATAGAATATGCATCATCCTTTTTTAATTTCAAGAGACTTAGTCTAACACCATCTATTTTTTTCCCATTCAAGATAAATCCATTCCCATTATAAGCAATTGTCGCTTTTTCATTAGCAGAGAATCGCCCCAATGTTTGATTTTTATCAACATTGACTATTTCATAGTCAACATCTGCTGAAACTAAAATATTACGCTGATTTGACCAAATACCGACTCGAATATTACTCTCTGAAGCTTGTGCTGCGTACACAGTACCTACCAAAAAGAGCATACAAGATAAGAATCCCAATAAAATTGTAATAAATTTACAATTCAAAATAGCACTCCTTTCAGCTTATAATAAATTACCTTGTTCATCTGTCTTATATACTATACCTAAATGCTCATATGCTTTCTGTGTAGCAACTCTCCCTCGAGGAGTTCGCTGCAAAAAACCCATTTGTAGCAAGAAAGGTTCATATACATCTTCAATAGTATCATTTTCCTCACTAATGATAGCAGCTAACGTATCAAGACCTACTGGACCACCTTTAAAATTCTGTATGATTGCTAACAGCATATTACGGTCTGTTTTATCAAGTCCACATTTATCTACTTCTAACATTGCCAATGCTTTATCAGCTGTAACGTCAGTAATGATTCCATTTCCAGCAACTTGAGCATAATCTCTTACCCTTTTTAGTAAACGATTTGCAATTCGTGGCGTTCCTCTAGACCGCTTTGCAATTTCATAAGCTCCACCAGTTTCAATTTCTACATTTAGTACTTCTGCAGTACGATTCACAATACAAGCTAATTCATCAGGTTGATAATATTCAAGCCTTGAAATTACACCAAACCGATCACGCAAAGGAGAAGCTAACGCCCCCGCACGAGTCGTTGCGCCAATCAACGTAAAAGGTGCCAAATCTAATCGAATGGACCTAGCGCTAGGTCCTTTGCCAATAATAATGTCTAAAGCATAGTCTTCCATAGCAGAATATAAGACTTCTTCAACATGTCTTGATAATCGATGGATTTCATCAATAAATAAAACATCTTTCTCCCCTAGGTTTGTAAGCAATGCTGCCAAATCTCCTGCTCTTTCAATCGCTGGACCAGATGTTACACGGAAATTTACACCTAACTCATTAGCTATAATAGCTGCCAACGTAGTTTTTCCTAAGCCAGGTGGCCCATATAGTAAAACATGATCTAATGCTTCCTCTCGGGAAAGGGCAGCCTGTACAAATATTGAAAGATTGTTTTTAACTTTATCTTGACCGATGTATTCATTTAAACGGCGTGGTCTAAGACTATATTCCCACGTATCAGCATCCTGTTCATTACCAGCGATAATTCGTTCTTCCACAATTATCTATTACCTCCCATAAATTCCCTGAGTGCTAGCTTTAAGAGCTCCTCCACCGAATGACCATTCTTTTCTATTTTTTTTAGAACGGGCATTATTTCATTTTGATTATATCCTAACGCCAATAACGCTTGTAATGCTTCCTCAATCACATCGCCAGTTGATACTGATACGCCAGAAATATAATCTTCATTTAAATCGTTCTCAGTAATTAGTCCGATCTTATCTTTCAATTCAAGAATAACTCTTTCAGCAGTTTTTTTGCCAACTCCCGGTAATTTAGTTAAAATTCCTATGTTTTTTTGGCTTATCGCTAGACGAAATTGTTGTGGATCAATTGCCGATAAAATTCCCATGGCTACTTTAGGGCCAATGCCTGAAATCGACGTCAGCTGCAGAAACAAATCATACTCATCTTGAGTATAAAAACCATATAACATCAATGCATCTTCACGCACATACATATAAGTAAATAAAGACACTACTGCAGCAATTGTAATTTTTTGACGAGTAGATTGTGCTATAAAGACTCGATATCCAATACCTTGAACATCAATAAAACAATGATCTACTGCTAAATGTGATACAGTTCCACGTACATAACCAATCATACTTTATTTCCCCACACTTTATTTTCTGAATTACATTTTATACCTAGACGTTTTTTTAAAGAAGCGCGATTAGTCTTATTTGAGTCTACTAGGCTATTACAAACTAACTCCGGTCTCATATTACTACAATGGGTAGTACAAATCGCAATTGCTAAAGCATCTGCTACATCATCAGGATGTGGCTTAGAAGGTAAGTTTAGCAAACGCTGTGTCATATAAATGACTTGCTCTTTAGTAGCCTTGCCATATCCCACGACTGCTTGTTTTACCTGTAAGGGCGTAAATTCTGCTAATTTAGTGGAATTTTGAGCTACTGCTAGTAATAGAACGCCCCTAGCTTGCGATACTGTTATAGCAGTTCGTACATTCTTATTAAAGAATAGCATTTCTACCCCCACTACATCAGGTTTATACTTCTTTATAAGTACATCAATTTCATGATGAATAATTACTAAACGTTCTTCTGTATTCATTTTTGGACTAGTTTGAATAGCACCATAATCTAACGCTCGAAGCGTACTTCCTTCTAAATTTACAATTCCATATCCACAAATTGCTGTACCTGGATCTATCCCTAATGCTAACATAAATATAGCCTCCCTTGCCAACTATAGTAAATTCGACAAGGTCATGCTTGATTCCTTTCTAATGAGAGCAATAAAAAAGATAAGGGGAATCTCCTCCCCTTATCTTGACTGCATTCCTTCTAACGTTCGTAGTAACTCTTCCTTCGATTGTACCACCATCCCTTTTTCCAATTCTTCAATATCATGCGGCATGAGTTTATTAACCTGGATGGCAGTTATCTCCTTCACAATTGGCTTATAACCTGGTCTTCCATAAAAAACAGCAACATGATTGTCTTTTACTCCGATAAAGATATTATTGGCATGCTCACGGCAATAACCATCAACTTTTAATCTCATAACCGCCTCATTCGTATCAAATTTCTCAAATTCCCATCCTTCATAGATTTTCTGCATTTGATAAATACTTAGTCCTACTAAATTTTCTGTAGGTTTCGTTTTTAAAACTTCTTCTTCATTGCACTTCAAATATAGAATTTTTTGTACGATATCTGTGTCTTTTGTTATTTTAATTTTACTATCTTGTTTAGCAACCTCAGTTTCTTGAAGAAGAATTGGGTTCTCTCCACCAGAAAAAGATCGATAAACCATATAATATGCTGATAGACCCATCACCAATAATAAAGCTACACAAAGTAAAGCATACTTTTTATTAATCTTTGCAAATGGTAACAATAGAAGCAACTCCTCATTTCCATATTGCCAACATTATTACCCGATTCTTAGAAAAATATACAAAAAAAGTGTGATAATATCACACTTTTTAGTATTTACATTAAATCTTCTGGAATATCGAAATTTGCATATACTTCCTGTATATCATCATGTTCTTCTAATGCATCCATCAACTTCATCATTCGAGTAGCATCATCAGCAGCTAAAGCTACGGTAGTTTGCGGTATCATAGTAATTTCAGCTACAGAAGTTTTGATACCATTCTTTTCAAGAACTTCTTGAAAAGAATAAAAGTGATCTGGCTCAACAGTAATTTCAAATTCATTATCTTCTACTTTAAAATCATCTGCTCCAGCCTCAAGTGATAACATCATTAACTCTTCCTCATCAATCGTTGCCACTTTTTCAATTATAAATAATCCCTTTTTATCAAACATCCACGACACACAACCTGATTCACCTAAGTTACCACTATATTTTGAGAATAGATGACGTACATCTGCCGCTGTACGATTACGATTATCAGTCATAACCTCTACCATAACAGCAACACCAGCAGGACCATAGCCTTCATAAACTAACTCTTCATAATTGCTGCCATCTGAAGAACCAAGACCTTTTTGAATGGCACGTTGAATATTATCCTTAGGAATATTATTTTCTTTGGCTTTTTGTAATGCTAATTTTAATCGCATATTACCTGTAGGATCAGCTCCACCCATTCGAGCTGCAACAGTAAGCTCTCGACCAATCTTAGTAGTAACTTTACCACGCAATGCGTCCATTTTACCTTTTTTATGTTTAATATTAGCCCATTTTGAGTGTCCTGACATAAATTATTTCTCCCCTCAACCAATATGAATCAGGAATAATTTTAGCATAATTATACTTGTTTCGTAAAGTAGCTATCAACTTCATAGCCTCTATTTTTGAGTAGAATCAAAGCCAGCAAGCTGGTACACTACTTATTATGCCAATGTAAATTCTTTTTACTTTTATCAATCGCCTCTTGATTTTCTAATGCAGTAATCATACTTGATGAATCAGCAAATTTATCAACCATCTTACTACCAATACGTGTATCAATCAAAATACCAGGTCCCCCAACACATCCACCATTACAAGCCATACCTTCAAAGAAATTAGCATCAATCTTTCCAGCCTTCATTTGAAGTAATGCGTCTTTACAATTTTGTAGTCCATCTGCGCGGTGTGGTCTCACTATCACATCTGGAGCAATTTTTCCTGCTGCATCAATAACTGCCTGTACTACACCGCCAGCTCTGGCAAATGCATTGCCATCACGAGAAGCTGTTGAGGTAAATTCTGTTTCAAGAATATCTGCAGGTATGATACCAGCACCTGAAAATATTCCATCCATTTCTTCAAAGGTAAGTACATAATCAATAAGATCAGGATATTTACGCGCTTCAACTTTCTTTGCAAGACATGGACCTATGAAAACAATCACGCCTTCAGGGTCAGCATCTTTAATTACCTTAGCAGTCGCCACCATGGGTGATACAGTAGTGGATACATGTTCCTTCAACTCTGGCAAATGTTTATCCACCATTCCTACAAAAGCTGGACAACAGGATGTTGTCATGAAGGAGTGTTTTTCAGGAACTGTCCCAGTAAATTCTTTTGCTTCTTCTAAGGTTACAATATCTGCACCAAAAGAAACCTCTCGAACATCATAAAAACCAACTTCTTTAATTGCAGCTATTACTTGGCTTGGTTTTACTTTCACCCCAAATTGACTAATAAATGCTGGAGCTAAAATCCCATATACGCGCTTACCAGCTTTTATCTTTTGAATAATGTGTACTATGAAGCTCTGTTCCGTGATTGCACCAAAAGGACATGCTACTTTACATCCACCACATTGCACACACTTTTCATAATTAATAACGGCTCGCCGTTCCTTATCAGCTTTTATCGCACCAATATCACAGGCTCTTTCACAGGGACGTGTGATTTCAACAATAGCCCCATACATACAAGATTTTTTACATAGACCACATTCTACACATCTGGTTTTATCAATATAAGCTTGATTTTGAACAACACTAATAGCCTTTTGGGGACAACTTGCAATACAATTGTGAGCAACACAATTACGGCACGCATTGGTTATAAAAAAGGTATCAATGGGACACTGATCACATGCTTCAGGCATAATATTAATAATAGGCATATCAGCAATTTCTCCATCTAAAGCCTGTTGAGCCGCTTCAGCTATCCCCATATTCAAAGGCTGTGACATAATAAATCTAACTCTGTCTTTCAAAACTGCGCGTTCTTTATGAACGCAACATCGATATCTTGGACCATCTTCAGTAACAATATTATCTAAAATATCAACAATATTATCTTTATCGAGTTCACCATCAAAGGTAAGTTTAGCGATTTTCGATAAAACTTGGCGTCTAATCTTTACTACTTCTGTTAATTGTAACATTTAACCCTCCTATTGGTATTACATTATTGTATAGTATAAAGAAACACTTTAGAAATGTCTATACCTCTTACATAATATATCCGACTTTTTATAGTTAGTTAATTTCATTAAAATAAAATTCATATAATACTTTTGTATCCTGATAAGGTAAAACACCATTCACTTGCGTGAATGGTGTTTTCATTAAATTGGCTCCTTGAGTAGGACTCGAACCTACGACCGATCGGTTAACAGCCGATTGCTC
>NZ_JAJHJB010000037.1:0-45285 GCF_020819555.1 Pelosinus baikalensis | reverse complement strand
CGATTGAATGAGGTTCGTTAAGGCTCATGTCTAAAAATAGGGGGTTAGACCGGTTTCTTTTACTTTATATGTTTCAAAGAACGCATCAGCGTTTTTAAAAATGTGGTTAATGCCTTATAAAAAGGAAGTGGATGTATTGCTGGAGAATGCTGGTGTCTTATATTTGTGTGCAACACCCATTGGAAATTTGGAAGATATGACGTATCGAGCGGTGCGCGTATTAAGTGAAGTGGAAGTGATTGCTGCAGAAGATACGCGTCATACGAGGAAACTGCTCAGTCATTTTGATATTCATACTCGGCTGATTAGTTATCATGAACATAATAAAGTGACGAGAGGACCGGAAATCATTGAGCGATTAATTACAGGAGAGAATGTAGCGGTAGTGAGTGATGCTGGTTTACCGGGAATTTCTGATCCAGGATCTGACTTGGTGGAATTGGCGGTACAAGCAGGTATTCGGGTAGTGCCTTTGCCTGGTGCAAATGCAGCATTGTCCGCACTTGTATCTTCTGGTTTAGATACAACCTTATTTTCTTTTCTTGGCTTTTTGCCCAAAAATAAAAAAAAACGGCGTGAATTATTGGCTAGTTTTGCAAACTCGCCTTATACAATGGTTTATTACGAGTCACCGCATCGCATAAAACAGACATTGGCGGAGCTAAAGAGTGCTTTTGGGGATCGCCCAGCGGTGGCAGCTAGGGAATTGACTAAAAAATTCGAAGAGTTTATTCGTGGTACGATAGAAAGTTTAGTAACTCATTTCGCTGAAAATGATCCCAGAGGGGAGTTTACCCTTATTGTGGGAGGTCACAAGACCGATCAAAGTCTTGAAGCAGATACGGATGAACAGGAACAGCCTTCGATTGAAGATGCTGTTATCCAATTAATGGAATCTGGTGTGAATAAAAAAGAAGCCATTAAGACCATTGCCCAACAAAGAGGCTTACCCAAAAGAGAAGTTTATCAGGCAACATTAGAAATAGAGTAAAAGTATTAAAAATCATACGAACCACAAAGACGCAATGCCGCTGATACGGCACACAAAGGGGGGGCAAAAAAATAAATATTAAAATCCCTTTGTGTCCTTTGCGTCTTTGTGGTTCAATTCGTTTATATTTTAAAAGATGTGCAGTACCACATTTTTCTGTTTTTGGGCAAAAAAAAGAAGAGGTTATTTATAACCTCTTCAAAATTCTTAAACAGCTTTTGTTACCATTGCATCCAGGCATTCTTTGCAGATATTTTTATTTTTAAAGACAGTCACTTCATCCGCATTGCCACAGAAAACACATGAACAAGCTGGTTCATATTTGCGTAAGATGATACGGTCGCTGTTTACATAAATTTCTAGAGCGTCTTTTTCTTCAATGGAGAGTGTGCGGCGCAATTCAATTGGAATAACGACCCTACCAAGCTCGTCCACTTTTCTTACAATACCAGTTGATTTCATTATAATTAATTCTCCTCTCATTTCAACAACATTCGACAAAATATGTCCAACTAAATAATACCAAATTCTGATGGGGTTGTCAACCTATTTTTACCATATCAGTAAATATGTTGTACGGTATTACAAAGTTTCTTGTCAGAAAAAGACGAATGGTGCAAAGTCTCTAGAATAGTTCGACATAAGTGTATATTCTTGGTAAAATAGGGACAATAATAAAAAAGTATGATATTTTTATTTTTGTCGAATTATGACATGGAATTTTTGTCATTTAAGTTATGGAAGGTACAATTATAAAAAGAACATCTTTTGTTACCAATTTAACATTATGGGGAGGCTTATTACAACTGTGGAAAAGAAACCATTTTATATTACAACGCCTATTTATTATCCGAGTGATCGCTTACATATTGGTCATGCTTACACAACGACCATTGCGGATGCGGCTGCCAGGTATAAAAGGCTAGCGGGATCAGAAGTACTCTTTCTCACTGGATCAGATGAACATGGTCAAAAAATTCAGCGCAAAGCGGCAGAACAGAATGTGACACCGATTGCTTATGTTGATAAAATTGTTGATTCTTTTCAGCAATTATGGGAGAAATTGAATATTTCTCATGATGATTTTATTCGTACAACGCAGCAGCGTCACCATGATGTTGTGCAAGCTATTTTCCAGAAAATTTATGATAAAGGTGATATTTACAAAGCTGCTTATGAAGGCTGGTATTGTACGCCTTGCGAAACCTTCTGGATGGAGCGGCAGGTAGTAGAGGGAAAGTGTCCTGACTGCGGACGACCAGTAGAAATCGTGCAGGAGGAAAGTTATTTCTTCCGCATGTCTAAATATCAAGACCGATTGCTTGCCTATATTGAAAGCAATCCTGATTTCATTCAGCCTGTATCTCGCCGTAATGAGATGCTGAATTTTATTAAGGGGGGCTTAGAGGATCTCTGTGTTTCTCGCACAACCTTTGACTGGGGGATTCCTGTACCCTTTGATACCAAGCATGTCGTATATGTATGGTTTGATGCCTTAACCAATTATATTACTGCTGCAGGTTATCTAGATGATCGGGAGAAATTTGCTAAGTTCTGGCCGGCTGACATTCATTTAGTCGGAAAGGAAATTGTACGTTTTCATAGTATTATCTGGCCGATTATCTTAATGGCTTTGGATCTCGAAATACCCGCAAAGGTATATGGACATGGCTGGTTAATCATGGAAGGCGACAAAATGTCCAAATCCAAAGGCAATGTAATTGATCCGGTTACCTTAATTGAAGAGTTTGGTCCAGATGCAATTCGTTATTTCCTGCTGAGAGAGATCAATTTGGGAATGGATGGCAATTTCTCCAGAGAAGCTCTTATTAATCGAATTAATGCTGATTTGGCAAATGACTTAGGAAACTTATTACATAGAACGTTAAACATGATTGGACGTTTTAATAGTGGTGTGATTAAAGCAGCTGGTGATGTAGAAGAACTAGATCACCAGTTGGCACAATTGGTACAGAGTACCGTTATCCAATATGAAAAATTTATGGATGTTATGGATATTAATGCAGCAATCAAAGTCGTTTGGGCATTGATCAGCCGTACCAATAAATATATTGATGAAACGGCTCCCTGGGCATTGGCTAAGGATGAGGCGAAGCACTCCCGCCTAAATACGGTGCTGTACAATCTGGCAGAGACGCTGCGAATTATAGCAATTTTGATTACTCCTTTTATGCCGGTTACAGGACCAAAGATTTGGGGGCAGTTGGGGTTAACCACTGATTTTAAAGCTGTAACCTTGGAGGATGTTAGGGGCTGGGGAAAACTACCCGCAGGCATTGTTGTATCGAAACCTGAACCTATCTTCCCACGGATTGAAGATAAGGTTGTTGAAGCTGCAGCAGAAGTGAAGGCAGCAGATCAGGGTAAACAACAGTCAGCAGCGGTAGCTGATGAAAATACCCCTGAGGTTAGCATTGATGAATTTGCAAAGATGGATCTTAGAGTCGTCACCGTACTAGCAGCTGAAAAAGTGGAAAAGGCTGATAAGCTCTTGAAATTGACGGTGGACTTGGGCACTGAACAGCGCACTATTGTTTCAGGCATTGCTAAGCATTACACACCAGAAGAATTAGTAGGTCAGAATGTAGTTATGATTATTAACTTAAAGCCAGCGAAAATTCGCGGTATCGAATCTCGTGGCATGGTTTTAGCGGCTTCTTGTGATGATCAATTAAAAGTAGTCACCGTTCCCGGAATGCCTGCCGGCAGCAAGGTGAAATAAGATTACATAAGAAAGCGCCTGCTATAGGCGCTTTCTTATGTAATAGGATAAAAGTTTATGTTTGTCAGGTGGCAAGAGGGAAAACGTTATGAACCACAAAGGCACAATGCCGCTGACGCGGCACACAAAGGAAGCGCCACGTGTTTTTTGTCATTGTGATAAGAAGCAGCCTCTTAGCATGCGGGGAGATTGCATCGCTATGCTCGCAATGACAGATTAATATTGCGTTTATCCTCCGAAAATCATAAGTAAACCCTTTGTGTCCTTTGCGCCTTTGTGGTTCGATTGTTTTATATATTTAAATGTTTACGTCCCATTTTCTTAACATAACAAGTACGAGGAGTGTTAACCATGTTATTTGATTCTCATGCACATATTGATGATGAAAAGTTTGATATCGATCGTGAAGAAGTAATCCAAAGAGCGATCGACAATGGTGTGACAGGGATTATTAATGTTGGGGCCTCTATGGAATCTTCTGCTCGTTCCATTGCCCTTGCAGAAAAATATGAAGGTATCTATGCTGCTGTCGGTATTCATCCTCATGATGCTAAAGATGCTTTAGATACAGATTATGAACAATTAGTCCGTTGGACTGCTCTTGATAAGGTGGTTGCCATTGGAGAGATTGGTCTGGATTATTATTATGATTTTTCACCGAGAGAGGTACAGCGTTCGGTATTTATTCATCAACTTGATGTAGCTCGTCAAACAAATATGCCTTTTATTATTCACGATCGAGATGCTCATGGTGATCTATTGGAGATTTTAAAGAAAGAAGCCAAAGGCTTAAAAGGTGTGTTGCACTGTTTTTCAGGGAGTTTGGAGATGGCAAATGAAGTCATAAAGATGGGTTTATATATTTCCATAGCCGGTCCTGTTACCTTTAAAAATGCGGCCAAACTTCCAGAAATTGTGACAAAAGTACCATTGGAATATTTGTTGGTAGAAACGGATTCCCCTTATCTAACACCTCAGCCATATCGAGGCAAACGTAACGAACCTGCTTATGTAAAATTGGTAGCTGAGCAGGTTGCCAATTTACGTGGTATTGAGATGGACGTTTTGGCAAAAGCTACGAGTGAAAATGTAAAAAAATTATTTGGAATATCCTAAGAATAACAGAATATATTAACCTATGGGAGAGTATTTTAATAAAAGATATTCTCTTTATTTTTTTGTAAATTTTAAGGAAAGGAAATTGTAGTTTTATTTTTCTCTTCAGGGGACTGAAGTCAGGAAATACGTTGGGTTCAAAATATTGACAAGTATTTAACGTAGGAGGTATAAAGAAGGATATTTTGGTAAATAATTTAGGGAAAGTAAGAAAAAAACTAGACAATACGAATAAGTCATGGTATAATACTCAAACGTTTGAAAAGGAGGTATTTTATGACTTATATTGAGTTGAAAAAAGTGTTTTTTCGACAAAAAATGCTACCCCTATTTCTCGCGCTATTCACTGTTTTATTGGTGGCGACAGGGTTCATGTTTGCCAACAAAAAAGTACACATTGCCGTTGACGGCACTACCATAATGATTAGCACACTACATAGCAAACCTCAAGATGTTTTAGTACAGGCTGGAATTCATTTAGATTCAAAAGATGAATATCGTCTGTCGACCAAGAACTTAACGGATGGTAGTACCATTTGGGTATATCGTGCTGTACCTGTTACGGTAACCTATCAGGGAAAAACTGAGGTGATAGTGACGGGGAAGCCTACAGTGGGGGAATTGGCAGAAAGTTTAGGAATGAACATGGAAAATACTAAACTGGTGCCAGAGGGGCAAAATAAAATAGAAGCCGATATGTTTATTCAAGCCATTACGCTAACCCAGAAAGAGGTTGAGCGTGATGTGGTAGAGAGATTTACCGTAATTCGACAGCCGGATTCAACCTTGGAAAAGGGGGTTGAGAGGGTAATTGAAGAAGGGCAGGATGGTGTAAAAACAGTTGTTGCTCGTATTCATTATGCTGATGGTGTGGAAGTAAGTGCGGAGCAACTGAGTGAAAAAATAAAAGAGCCGCCAAAACCACAGGTTGTTCATGTAGGTACTCGTGATGTGGTTGATACATCACGTGGATCAATGCGATTTAGCCGAGTAATGGCAATGGAAGCCAGTGCGTATCTGCCAACAGATGGCTCTGTTGAGGGAATAACCGCTACTGGTGTGCCAGCTCGTCGCGGTATTGTAGCCGTTGATCCCGATGTTATACCGCTGGGAACCAGAGTATATGTGCAGGGATATGGTTTAGCTACGGCTGCCGATGTTGGTGGTGCAATTGTTGGTAATCGTATCGATTTGTGTATGGAAAATGACAGTGAAGCCTGGAGATTTGGTAGAAGATCAGTAAAAGTTTATATACTTGACTAACAGGGGGTATACTCCCTGTTCTTTTTTTGATACTATAATATGGATACTTTTGATTGCGAAGTAAGTATCTAGTAGAATGATAGAAAGTGGTAGGGAAAGATGATTAAAGAAGTAATTATTGTTGAAGGTAAAAATGACATACATGCGGTGAAAAGGGCAGTAGAGGCTGATTGTATTGCAACAGGCGGTTTTGCATTGGCACCTCATAGCTTAGAGAAGATTGCCCAAGCTTATACGAAGCGTGGCATTATTATTTTGACAGATCCGGATAGTGCTGGTGAGCGGATACGCAATTTTTTAAGCCAGCGTTTTCCAGAAGCCAAGCACGCCTTTGTTCCCAAAGAAGACGCCATTGCTAAAAATGATATTGGAATTGAACAGGCATCGAGTGAAGCTATACGTGGTGCTCTTGCCAAAGTGCGGTATTTAGAGTGGCAGCCAAGTGAGGAATTTATCTGGTCTGATATTATGCAGTATGGGCTTAGCGGTACCCAAGATGCCTCGGCCAAACGGGCGATTGTTGGTGCAAAACTTGGCATTGGCTATGCAAATGCTAAAACCTTTTTACAGCGCCTTAACCATTATGGGGTAACCCGCGCCGAATTTGAACAGGCGGTACAATAACATTGGAGGCAGTAATATGAAACAGCCGACTATAGCAAATAAAGATGTAACCTTACATATTTTAAAGCGATTTGGAATCCGAATGAGCAAAAAGCTCGGACAGAATTTTTTAATTGATGAACATGTGGTTCAAAGTATCGTGAAGGCCGCCAATATTACCCAGGGTGATGCTGTGCTGGAGATTGGTCCGGGGATCGGCACTTTAACCCAAGGATTAGCAGAAGCTGGTGCTGCTGTCACGGCTGTGGAAATCGATCGAAGATTGATCGAGGTATTGGCAAAGACACTGGAAGGTTATGAAAACATTCGAGTTGTTCATGGTGATATCTTGCGTATTGATATTGGAAAAGAAGTAGCAGCGCCCAGGTATAAGGTGGTAGCAAACTTACCCTATTACATTACAACCCCAATTATTATGGGGTTGCTGGAAGCGCATATGCCTGTAGATATTCTAGTAACCATGGTGCAGAAAGAAGTTGCTCAGCGTATGGTTGCTGTCCCTGGTACGAAAGATTATGGCTCCTTATCCGTGGCAGTTCAATACTACACCAAGCCTGAGATTATGTTTGTTGTACCACCGGCTTCCTTTATTCCGCCTCCTGCTGTTGATTCAGCAGTGATTCGCTGTACTGTGAGAGAAAAACCGCCAGTAGAGGTAAATGAAAGAATTTTTTTCCGCGTGGTAAAAGCCGCTTTTGCTCAGCGTCGTAAAACCTTGTCGAATACCCTTAAAACGACAGGTGTACCTGCTGATACCTTAAAAGTAATATTAGAGAAAGCTGGTATTGATGGTGGGCGTCGTGGTGAGACGTTATCCTTAGAAGAATTTGCTGCTATCGCTAATGTATGGATACAGTAAAAATTATAGTTGAAGAGCCCCTGCTTGGTTTCTAGCAGGGGCTCTTCTCATTTCTTTTATGGAGTTAAAAAATGATCTAATACATCGAAACGACGTTCATTATGGTAGCCGGTATAGGTCTTGTTTTGCCACTGGCGAGTTCGAGGAGCATTTTGGAAGACACTGATAGCCTCTAAACAATCGCCTACAATTGTTTCAATGATTTTTGCACAATGGATATGAGTTTTTAGAGATGAACCTAATTGATAATGCGGAATGGTAGTAGCCACGTCGATTTTTAGTTTATTCATTCTGGATAAAGCCATAGTTACAGGTGGAATGGCCAATTCGCGAATTGGGATTGTGGATAAGAAACGTCGTGAGACAGCATGGGGACCGTGAGAGGGCGTGGCCAAATTAATTTTTTTGTCTAAGCCAAGTTCTTTATTTAGATTGAGCCTCCATTGGAAGGTGGGGTTATAACGTTCAATATGTCGTGGTGGTGCAGGATAGCAATTTGTTAGCGCCAAATCTAAATGTTTGATTAAGATCCCGTCAATGAGTTCAGTTAGGTTTTCTGCAAATGTCCCTACCATGTCGCCATCCACAAAGGCCACTACATCGCTGCCTAATGCTAATGCTACCTTTGCGCCGATAGCCCGAGGGATGTCAATACCTAGACGTTCGTGGAAGTAAAGAATTTGTAATTTTGGGATGCCAATTTGCAACACTTCATGCATGGTAGAATCATTGGAACCGTTTGCGACTAGAATAATGTGATCAATTTGGAGTGTACTTAAGTTTTGTAGAACTGTTGCGATACGTCCAGCTTCGTTCTTGGCTGGAACAACCACAGTGATCATGCGCCATCACCTCGAAGATTTTGAGTGCGGTGCATGTGGCTCCTAAAGGCCACAGGTGTAATACAGTATATTGAGAAAAGGTCTTTTTGGTTACCCGCCAAATGCAGAACTTTTTGAAATATATTGGAAGGTTTTTTGGGTGTGGCACTTTTTTTTTATGCTACATAGTATGTAATAAGTAAGGGGGGGATAGGGGTGGCTAATGTAGCAGTAGGGGATTTAGTAATTCGGAAATCTCATGGCGGTGATGTTGTTTTTAAGGTAACCAATATTTATGAGGACAATATAGGGCAATCACATTGTACATTAAAAGGAATGCATTTGCGGTTAGTAGCAGATGCGCCGTTAAGTGATTTAGAACGAGTAGGAGCAGAACACCTGCGTAATGAAATTTTGCATATGGAAAGTGTGCATAATGATACAGTGAAAAGAGTTTTGATGCGTCGCAGTATGGAAAGGGAAAAAGTGAATAACGTGCGAGCAGAGCACTCAAAAAAGTATGAATACTTTGAAATGCCGGGTCGTGTACTGCATCTGGACGGAGACGAAGAGTATCTTGCTATGTGTTTAAAAACCTATCATCAAATGAACATCGATGCAGTCGGTCGATGTATTGAGGAATCAAAGCAGCCAGAGCATGTGATTGCTTTAGTGGATGAGTATCGTCCTGATATTTTAATTTTAACTGGTCATGATGCGTTATTAGGGGGTGGCAAGAAAGACTTCAGAGATATTAATAATTATCGCAATTCTAAATATTTTATAGAATCCGTCAAGAAGGCTAGAATTTTTGAACCATCAAAGGATGATCTGGTGATTTTTGCTGGTGCCTGCCAATCTTACTTTGAAGCCATTTTAATAGCAGGGGCTAATTTTGCCAGTGCCCCAACTCGGATTTTTATTCATGCTTATGATCCTGTGTTTATTGCAGAAAAAGTTGCATTTACTCCCATTAAGATAGATGTTATCTAAATGCTAAATAAGTCCCATTGTGGGACTAAATTTGAAACCAAAATTCAGGTATCTTACCAATGCGCTGGACGTGCACTTCCAAGTTAGATTGTAGCAGTAGCAAACGCTTTTCCTCGATCGTATTAGCATTAAGAATTTCTTCGGCAGTAGGAACCACGATTTCTTTGAACTTTTCCTGCGACTTTTGCAAAGATGTTAACTGCATAGTAATAGTAGATAGATCCTTAGTGATGCTTTGCAGTTCTTTTTCAGCCGTATTACTGTCAATTAAATTAGTCCTACGCCATTTCATTACGTCGGCTTTCAATTGCATCGCCTCATCTTGCTTCTTTAATAATTTTGCAATTTCTTCTGCATGATTATTGGCAGGCAGTTCTTCAGTTCGCAAGAAATCACTTAATGCAGCATCGCCTGATGCAATCATAACAAAGGCTTCCCAAACCGATTCTTCGAGTGGATCAACAGGAATATAACGATTGGGGCATTTAGCAGCATCAAGGCGGTAATGCGGACTGCTTTTAGTCACGCAACGATAATAACAAGTATGACCATTAATATTTGACTTCAAGCGACTTGCAACCATTCCCATGCCGCAGATCCCGCATTTTAAAATTCCCCTTAATAAATAATCTCGTTTAGAGTTACGCTTAGATAATTTCTTATTTTGCTCTATAATTTGTTGTACTTGCTGCCATCTTTCTGAGGTTTCAATTGCTGGTATTGGGATATGTATCCAGTTATCTTTTGGCACGTGCGTTCTTTCAATTTTATATTGACCTACTTTCTTTGTAGCAATTTTAAACGCATAAGCAGTGCCAGTATAGAGGTCCTTTGTTAATATGCGGTATACATGCATAGCATTAAAACGTTTTCCATCTCGATTCAATATACCTTGATCACCAAGTTCGGTTGCAATTTTTGGAGAGCCCCAATGTTTTTTTAAACATAAGTCGTAGATAAGATGGACGATCTTTGCCTCTTCTTCATTGATCGTATAAGTAGAATTTAATTCATCCCAATCGAAGCCATACGGTTTATTATTCATAATGATTTTACCTGAATTGGCCTTTGCTCTCCTGCCTCTTAGCGTGCGCTCGCGGATCTTAGCTTTTTCATAAGCGGATATGGCACCCTTCATGCTGAAGAACAAACGTCCTTCCGGGGATGCATCATAATCGCCCGTAACAAACATTAATTGTGCGTTAGCCTTTTCTATGTTGTCCGATAAGAGCAGCTGGTTGGTTAAATTACGGCTTAAACGGTCTGGGTCATAGACAATTACCCTTTTAATCAGTTTGGCTCTTAAATCGTCTCTCAGACGGTCTAGGGCGGGTCTGTCTAAAAACTCACCAGAATATCCATCGTCGATATACTCTTGTATGTTGGTCAAACCTAAAGAGAGTAGCCTATTACGACAAGAGGCAATTTGATCTTGTAGCGAATAGCCTGAATGTGCTTGTTCATCTGTTGATACTCTTGCATAAATTGCATTCATGGAATTTCTCCTTATTTTAGTATAAAAATGATAGGACAAATAAAGGGATATTGTAGCAAAATGTCCAATTATATACAATAAATGAAGTAAAAGGAGTGGATTTTATGGCTTTTTGCTCTGAATGTGGCAAAGAAGTTGGAAATGCTAAATTTTGTCCGGATTGTGGGAAAACTCTTAATGTGCATCAGCAGTAAATGAAAATACTGCATCGGAAAAAATGAATAGTAGTGATGCAAATCCAAAAAGTAAAATGAGTAAAAGTAAGCAAGGTTGTTTTGGGTGTTTAGGACTTATTGTAATTCTTATTGTTATAGGAGCAATTTTTGGTAATTCAGGCTCAGATTCTTCAAAACAGGCATCTAAACAACAGCAAGTCAAGGAACCAGAGTATAATTATACTTGTGATGTTCAAGGAGTAGGTAAAGTAAAAGGCTTGTTTGTAAGTGACGTAGGAGTTGCGATTTTCGAAACAAAAGATGTTGATTCAATTGATTCTTCTTTCTCTACTACAAAAGCGCAAGGCATTTTTAAAATCGTTAGTGTTGTAGTAAGCAATAATCAAAAGGATGCCATAACAATGGATGGCAATTCGTTTAAATTAATAGATGATAAAGGCCGTGAGTTCTCGTACTCTGTACACGGTAGTACAGCACTACAAATGAAAGGGCGAAATACTTTATTTTTAGAACAAATTAATCCAGGGAATACTGTATCTGGAGTAATTCCTTTTGATGTACCAAAGGATGCAAACATTGTAAAAATGGTGTTTACTGGCGGATTTTCTGGTAAGAAGGGAGAACTTCCATATAAGATAATGAAAGCTGAGTAATTAAATAATCTGGGTGATTTTAAAGACACAGTCTGTCCACGTTCGTGGAATGGTACTGTGTCTTTTTCTGCGTAATCATATTTTATTAGCTCCGAAAAGTCGCATTCTAAAAGTTGCAAACTCTTCAGTAATAGTAAAGTGTTCAGCTATTTCCCAAGGTTCGTATAATCCGCTGCCAATTACATCTAGGAGATCATTTTCAGGCACTAGATATTCTGCTGCCCAGCGCATGGCTTTGTATTCAATTTTACTAATATGTAAGCGGTCACTATAATTAAAAAATTCACGAGGAATATAACAACCAACAGTTGTAAAGTGGTGTCCTAACTCTTCTGCTAAGATACAGCGAAGCAGAGCCGTGTCATGAGGTAAAGAACTGTCCAATCCAATGATAGGGGGTAAGCATGTTTCTGTAAAATAAATGCCTCGTATTGGTGGACTAAAATGAAAAAATTCAACTGCTATTGCTTCGTCTTTTGTAAGTTGTAGCATGGCATCTGGCACAGTGTCACCTTCCATATATTAAGTAGGTTTTTTACCGTATTTAATTCTCATTAATTCTTTGAATTCTTCAATACTTCTTATTGCTTCAGGCGGTAAGTCTGACATTGGATCATCAGTGCGGTGAGCTGCAATTGTTTGAATCTTTTTTACCGTATTAGGCTCGTCAGTACGACCTAAAAGATAATCAGTTGTAACATCGAAGAAATCAGCTATTTTTAATTTGGTAGAATCATCTGGTTCACGTCTATTGATCTCATAATGTGCGTAGGTTCCTCTAGAGATGTTCAGAGCATCTGCTAGCTCTTGTTGTGTTAATTTTTTTTGTTCTCTCAGCTGCTTAAGTCTTTCACCCAACATGTTTTCACCTCATTTATTACATTATATATGTAACTAAACGCCACTTAAATAAATGTGGCGAAAAGATACCAAAAGTATTGACAGTGATACTTAGTGCCACTATAATAAGTATAAAGATACGAAACGCCACTAAATGGGAGGTGATGAATTTGAAAAGGGAATGGTTAATAAGGATCTTGAAAAATAGGAAATTAACTCACCAAGATGCTGCTAATCTGTCGAAAATAGAACGCTCATATTTTACTCAAATAGTAAATGGTACTCGTAGGCCGAGCCCTGAAATTGCACAACAAATGGGGAAAGCATTAAAATTCGATTGGACCATTTTTTTTAACCAGCAATGTGGCGTAAAGCCTCTAGAAGATCGGACAGACGGTCGAGTAGCTTGTTTTACAAATATCGGGTAATCAGCAAGTTAGATCACTTTTTGCCCCAAATACCATAATTAAAAGTAGAGCCTTTTGCAAATTCGGAAAAAACTGACGTGTAATTTATTAAGGCGAGTTAAGGAGGTGAGTAAATGGTAGCTGATGATAAGACCGCCACTATTGGTAAAAGTGAAGAGCAGGTATTCAAACTACGTAAAGAAATTCTTGATCATCTCCGTAAGAAGGGAGTTCCGGGCCTTCATTTGGTACGCATAGAGCTTGAACTAATGATGAATGAAGAAATGGGAAACGAAAGAAACAAAGAGACTTTAATGATGTTAAAAAGTAAGAACAAGAATCAAGGTCAATACAATTCAAATGAATAAGGACGCAAAACCACTACAGGGCAAGGACATAAAATTTCTTGTATTTTTATTGGTTCTTTTGCTTCCCAGTAAGTAAACATATTTTCTTTAAAACTCAATGGATTAACTTTATCTACATATGAATGATTAATAAGATCCATATCTGCTTTGAAAAGAACACTTGGCTTAGTAGGCATACATTCATATATGATTGCTGATCCTTCATGACATTTCTCATTAAAGTCAATAGCTGATTGGATGTTATCTACAACGAAAATTGATTCTTGCCTATTGGGTCTATGAGGGAAATAATCTGAACGAACTTTTTCAGCGATTACTTCCCGCATATAAAAAGTGAACACTTCTGGTAATGGCTGATTAAAATTTATTTTTTCATACTTTAAGAAGAAATCGAGAGCATTCATAGATTTAGTTATTAAAGAATCAACTTGTGATTTATCTTTGCAATTATCCAAGTCAAGAAGTAAATATTGCATATGTTTGAAGACCTTAAACCAGATCGTCAAATTAGAATATTTGCTAATAAAGTCATTAGTTGATAATGGAATAACAGAAACATGAAAGAACTTTTGTAAATTGCTCATAGATAACACCTCCAGATACAAGATTCGGTAAGAAGTGGATAATTCCTATATTAAAAAATCGAGGTGGTTAATTGGAACCTGTTTTAATTGTGCAAGCGATTGGACTTGCAGTAGTAGCTGTATTTTTATTATCAATAGTAATTTGGGATAAGCAGTAATTCATACCTTATATGGGAGGGGTGAGTGTGAAAGAAAAAAACAAACCTATCTTTTTAGGAGTCAAATCTAAAGAATCGGGAATTATGCATGCGCCCAATGAAATACCAGAAGAATTTAAAGAAAGAATACGAAATGCCATAAAAAACGTGCTAATCAACCGAAACCTTAGAGCCGGATAAACTCCGGCGTGGTAGAATCGGACAAGTTTTTTATCTAGGAGGGAAGCGTTATGAATAAATACATATTTAATACAGCGATTCAGCGTAGAGCGCAGCAAACAGCAATGCTAAAAGCTCTCGTAAGCGTTATATTGCTAGGAATTGGATTTATCTATATTTTATTCAGAATCCCAGGACAGTGGTAAAAAGAATGCCTATCCAAAGGACAGGCTAGAAGTGGGGTGAGGACGTAAGTAATGTTGTCCTCTGATTACATTATCCCATGGAAGGAGGTGATAAACCATGCAGAAGAAAGGAAGAACCATCTATCAAACTGCTAGACTTTATACCGATTTTACCCAAGAAAGTGCATCTGAGCGTCTGAATATAAGTTGTAAGTCAATTGGAGCATACGAAAGAGGCGAGACAATTCCACCAGATGAAATTGTAATCGCCATGGTAGAACTGTACCACACTCCGTGGCTACCTTACATGCATTTAAAACTCAATAATGCAGTAGCAAAAAAATACTTACCAGATATTCAACTAAGAGACTTATCATCCAGCATACTTGATCTTCAAGTGGAAATGGATAACACCAATAAGGTGCAGTTAGGTATGGCTACAATCGGTCGTGACAATATCGTGGACAAGCACGAGGAAACCGAATGGGAAAAATACATGGCAAATTTAAAATCATTAGGAGGAGCATTATTTTCAGTCGTCTTTTCTCCCATACAAAAAGAAAAATCGCCTGTGTTGGTCCACAGACGATTCGAGTACTAAGACAAAATTCAATTACCAATATTATATCATGCCGATATAGTAGCGGTCAAATACGGAGGCAAAAAAATGAATAATCGTAAATACTTCAATCGTTATCCATTAAAGAGTAAATATTGGATGATACTTTGGTTCGAAATCGGTAAAGAAATAGAGCGGAATAATATGGTGGCTAAAAATGGATGAATTACAGCCGCGAGCTAAAAGAATATGGCCATCTGGCAAACACTATAAAAAGGCATTACCCCAAGAGTCTTGGTCAAGAGCCGAGCGATTTATAAAGATCATGGCAAATGCGCGTTCATATGCTGCCACTTTAGATATGCAGCCTGAAATTGATCTTAAAAAGTTGCGTGAATCATTTTCATTTATAGAAAAAGAAATGGCTCAATAGTAAAAATATGGAAAACTAAAAACGCTTACAACTACCGCAAATAGTTGTAAGCGTTTCCTAAAAGGAGCCATACATAGATAAAAATCAACTTGCTTTTATTATACTCTATGTGTGGCAAGAACTCAATAAAAATAAGGCTTAGAAGCCTTGTAAAACCTTGATAAATAATATTATCTTGCCGACATAGACAGATATTTCCATCATATAGCTATCTATATACATAGGATATGCATTTTAAAAATAATTATGCATAGAAATATTAATTGTTTATGTAGGTAGTGAGGTGGGTACGAATTGCCATACATAAAAGAAACGTACATTACAGGAGCAGTAACTGAGGTAACCAAAAAATTTACCTTTACATATAAGGGCAAAGCAACCAAGAGAAGCCCAAAAACAAAAGAAACACCAGAAAGTCAAAAAAAACAAAATGAGGGGATTGCAATAAAAAAATTACGCCGCTTAATAAATGCTAATTTTGGTTATGGAGATTATCACCTGGTTTTGGATTATAAACCAGAGTGCAGACCTAAGACCCCACAAGAAGCCAAAGAAAATTTAGAAAAATTCTTAAGGAAAATGCGCGCTGCTTACAAAAAGCTAGGAAAGGTTTTTAAATACGTTGCCACAACAGAATTTGGGGAAAGAGCGTGGCATCATCATCTAGTTATTAATTGCGTTGATATAAAAATAATTAGTGATATTTGGGAGAACGGCAGACCAAAATTATTCCCGCTGGACAAGACAGGTCAATATAAACAACTTGCCAGCTACATAATCAAGCAAACCAGAAAGACGTTTAATGACCCAAAGAGACAAGTACATAAAAAACGATGGTGCCCTTCCTCTAATTTAATCAAGCCAGAACCAATTATAGAAATTGTGAAAGCCAGTTCATGGCGCGAAGACCCAAAACCTCAAAAAGGATACATGATAAGCGAACAATATAGCGGCACAAATGACATTACAGGCTATCAATATCAGTTTTATAGCATGGTAAAAATTGATGCATATAAAGGGAGACAGGCGAAAAATGAACGCAAAATGCATACCAAGCACGACAACAAGAGCAAATTGCCTAGAGTGCCTTATCCCAGGGATCATAATTGACTATAAAGATCCTATGATAAAAATGGCATGTCCTGAGTGTGGCGTAATATGGCGTACAATCACATCATTTTGCACCGAGTGTAAAAAACCGAGTAAAACCCCTTATTATATCGATTGCGAATATTGCAAAGGCAAGAAAAAAGGAGGCGAAAAGCATGAACAAAGTAATCATAGTCGGGCGACTAACCCGAGACCCCGAAGTCCGCTACACCCAAACGGGCAAAGCAGTAGCTTCTTTTAGCGTGGCGGTAGATTCAGGTTATGGAGATAAAAAACGTGCTGACTTTATCCCTGTAATAGTCTGGGACAAGTTAGCGGAAGTTTGCGGCAACAACCTCACCAAAGGTCGCCGTGTTTTAGTGGAAGGGCGTTTACAAATTCGTGATTATGAAAAAGACGGTCAAAAACGCCGAGCTGCTGATGTGGTAGCCCAAAACATTGAATTTTTAGATACCAAACAAGCAGCCAATAATCCTTCTGCTCCACCAAAAACACCAGGATATGATACCAGCTCATTTGGCACCGAAGTATTCCCGGAGGAAGAGATCCCTTTCTAGGAGAGCCTCCAAAACGCCAGCGGAACCTAAAAAGGGCTAAAAAGCTACTCAATCGGAGGCGTAAAAAGAAATGAGAGTCAAAATGAAAAGAATGATCCTTTTATTAGCTATTATCACGCTGCAGCATACTTGCTCTAATATCGACACTCTGCAGTCAGTGGCAGAACAGTACTGCAAAGGAACCGATCCACGCCAGGTTGCAGAATTTCGAGAGGGTATTAGGGAATTAAATTATGATCTGATAGGCGAAAGTGAAGTATGGGCGGGTCTGGTTATAAAAATAAATCAATGGGAGTGAGGACGTGCGTAAAATCTATAGCGGTTATTGCCCTAATAATCATGGACGTGCTTTCACCGAAAAACCTAAAAAAGCCAAACAGCCCAAAAATAAAATCAAGATAAATCTGGTGCTGGAGGCAGCAAGTAATATCATAAGGGGCAGGTAAACATGGCAAAGAGGTCGATTGAAGATAATTTACAGGAAAGTTTAAACCACTGGCAATATCTTTATCATTTTGGAGGTCATGATCCTTTTTGGAGTGACGGATGCAATTTAAATCTGGTCAGAAATCACATTTCACGCTACAAAGAACAAATTAAAGAATTATATCCAAATGGTGATTATCCAGAAGTTTATTACCAAGATACTCCACCAGAAGTTAGTAATGATTACATGGCACGAACTGAGGAAATTAAAGAAAATGCTGAAAATGTCTTAGCGGCATGTAAAAAAGACCCTAACTATAATGAGCTGCTATTTACTGTTTTGAAGTTGAATGCAAAAATCCAAGAGCAGACAAGCATTAACAATGTGATCTGGTATGTAAAAGGTTTAGAAAAAGCGATTTTACAAAATGACCTAATTCACATGAGAAGAGCCAACGCAGAAAGCTATATTTCAGCATTTGAAAATTGCATTAAAAGGGTTAAAAATTTATATCAACATGAGGAACAACAAGGACAGCTTAGTTTGTTTTAAAGGTGGTGCGGTACATGCGACAGATTAGTGTAAAAACATCATGGAAATGGATACGTCGTAACTACCGTATCCTAGCCTATATAGTCTATGAGGATGGTAGTAGAGAGGTAATATTGGGGCGGGATAGCACATAGATGGTTGCGCCTCTGGCGAAATAAGGCAACAAAAAAAGGCGACTGATGTCACCTACTGAGTAGCTTTTTTATCGTCTTTTGTCTTCTTATGTATTAGTACAGGGATTGTCTTTGGATTTTTTAATGCTTGTTGTTGTTTAGCCCACTCAATAGTGCGATCAGGATGTTTTTGGCTCAAAATATCACCTCATGGTTTAGTTACTTTTAAAGGATATTTTTAGTATAGCATTTTTGAAGTAATTACGTCTACTGGAATATCATGGGAGGGTGAGATAAAGCGGAATGAAACCAATGGTATATGGATTATTAAAATAAGGGCGGGGTAACATGACAAACCTTGATAAATGTTTCTTTTGTGCAAGAGAAATGAAATCAGAATGTGAAAGATTTTTTTTCGATCCTACTTTTATAAAAGGGAAACCATTTGATTATTCAACAAAGGTTAGAAGTTGCTGCATGGGGTGCGAAGGTAAAATAAAAGACTTCATGATCGAAAGAGAGACTAAGCAAGCAGTTAATAAAGACGGTAAATTACTATTCTTTCTTGATGATGGTGAGTTTTGGTGGTACTTGGGAGATTCAGCAGAGCAAATTATTGAGTACCATAAAAAAACTTACGAAGGCGAAGATACCATTGTGAACCTGTAAGTATATTACAGGCATTGCAAAGAAATGTTCGTCTTGAAGAATCAGACGAAGACGGTCACCCGAGAAAAGTTATTATGTTTGATTTTATTAATGAAAAATGGACCTACGATAACGGTGTAGCTCCTGTAGCTAGTTCGGTGTACTAAAACTATATGAGAGGGGCGGGATAAAATGAGAGCTTTAGTTGAAATTATTGATTCTGCGAAAGATGGCGATATGCCAACCCACGAAGAATGTTATTGGGCAATGCTTGTATATAACTCCATGTTTATTATGGAGCATAGAGAATACAACAACGTATTACTGGCCGAGAAACCTGCACCAGATTTTATTCGCAAAATGAAAGCCGAAAATTCATTTAATACCTATCAAAATATGCTTAGAAAGTCACCTAAAGAATTTATGGGACCTCTCAATGACCCAAGAAATCCAGAGTATCAGAAATTTAGAAAAATGGGCATGAAGATTGTTAGTAAATTTATTAACAAGGAGGGCAAGGGCAATGATTAATCCTAACAGCGAAGCCGTTTGCCATGTATGCGGTCAAATTCATTCGGATCTTAGCCTGTGCGAAGGTTGCAATAAATTAGCGTGTGAAGACCATTACACGAAAGCCTTATGCGATACCTGCATGGCTAAAGTAGAGTCATTGGAGGGACAAGCATGAAGCTAAGTGATTGCGGAGATTGTCCCAAAAAATCAACATGCTTAATCCCCGATGAAAATAAAACATGGCTCCAGAGTGATCCAGTAAAAGAAACTGAGCTAGTAACTACAAGGAGGAGGCTAAAACCCTCCCTAAACCCCAAGGAGGCAACAATATGATCAGTACCCCATACGAAACCAGAACAGCAGCAGAAGAAGCCGCTAAGATATACTGCTCAAGCAAACAATATAACTAAATTCATCTTAACACTAGATCCCAAAGCGGGAACATTCCATTTCTCAGACCAAGACCAACCGAATAATAAAACAATAGCATTCAAGAAATTAAGACTCATTAAAGGGAAATGGCGAGATCGAACCGCCAATTTCATATAAGGGGAGAGAACATGATAATTATAGTTATTTTAAATCTTAAAGGCGGCGTAGCTAAAACTATGACCTCTATTAACATGGCTCACATTCTAGTTAGTATTTATGGCAAAAAGGTATTACTCGTAGATAATGACAAACAAGGTAATTCATCGAAGTTCTTCCATCTACATAGCTATGAAACCCCAAGCATAGCCGAATTACTCACCGAAAGGAAGTTTGATACCCATAGAGCTATCCAGCATACCAAATATCCTAAATTAGACTTAATCAGTGCCAACATGAACCTACTCAATGCAAATCTAAAAATCATTATGGACGTATCCAGGCAGCAGCAAACAATCCTCAAAAAAGCCTTGCAACAAGTAGAAAACGAATATGACTACTGCATCATAGATAACGCCCCAGATATCAATATCAGCGTCATTAATAGCTTAGTAGCTGCAGATGATGTTATTGTACCAATCAAAATTGATCAATTCAGTTTTGACGGACTTGATCAATTAATAGAACAATTCGAGGAAATAAAGGAATTTAATCCATCACTATGTTTCAAGGGATGCTTAGTAACTCAATTCGCTAAAAACGAGGTAAATATCCAAGGGGAAGCCCATTTAAACAATCAAAAATACCCTATGTTCTCCACGCATATTCGAAGAACTGAAAAAGTAGATGAAAGCACCTTTTCAAGCGAACCGATCATTACCTATTCCCCGAGATGTGGAGCAGCTAAAGATTACCGAAACTTTGTAAAAGAATATTTAGGAGAATAAAAAATGTGTCCAATTAGGACACATTTGGAGAGGGTGGAATAATGGCAAAAGGATTTAGTTTAATGGACATGCTCAATAACAAATCAAAAGCAGATTTAAGTAATGATACAACCATAGAAACAAGGGCGGGTAATGATTTTAAAGATGTGGCCAATATTGAAAATGTTAAAATTTTAGATTTATCCTTATTTGACAGTGACACTAAACAATTCCTGAAAGAAAAAGAAAGAAACATCGAAAGCGTATTTCATAAGGCTAGATTCGATGTTGGCAGAGAGCTGAAAGAAGCGCAAGAACAGTTAGCAAAGCGTGGATATGGTTGTTTTGGTCAGTGGTGTGAATCGATAGGTTTTAACCGAGAAATGTCGTCGAGACTAATGAACTATCATGAATTGATTGTCAGAAATTCTGACAAGCGGGATTTTATTGAATCTCTTCCTAAAACACTGGCTTATGAAACTGCTAGACCGTCTACACCTTTAGAAATTAAGCAAGCAGTTTTAAATGGTGACATAACCACCAATAAACAATTACAGGAGGCAATTAAAGAGAAAAAAGAAGTTGAACGCCGAGCCGAAGAAGCCGAACAAAAATTAGCAAAAGAGTTAGAAGAAGTAAAAGAGCTAGAAAAAGCTCTTGATATTATCGAGGAAGATAATACAGTACTTCGTAGGGAAAATAAAAAACTAATTGATAGACCAATTGAAATAGCGGTTCAGGAAATTATTAAAGAAGTAATTCCAGATGATTATAATTTTCTTAAAGAACAAAATCAGTTATTGGCTAATCAAATAGAAGAATTAACTCATTGTAAGGATACGAAACATAATATTTTATCGCAAACGACTATAGCTGCAGCAAAGAAAATTAAAGATATACTAGAAAAAAGAGTAAGTATAGCCGCGCATGATCGCAAAGCTGAGCTATCAGAAAAAACCGAAACAACGGAATTTATTAGGATTTTAAACCTGCTTATAAAGACAGTAGATAAAGAAGTATTTGAAATCATGGGCGGGAACATCTTTACAGATAAATAAAATTAGAAAGGGAGGCGTGACCTCCCTATAGGTGTTTAATAAACACAATCTCTGGAATGTATAAATTGAATAATGATATGGGGGTATACGATATGGATTGTATTAAGGAGGCAGAGAACTATTTACGATATTATAGAGAATTGCATCAAAGCATAGAACATGCGGATTATATGATCAGTAAGCTAATGTATAAGACTGCACCAAACGACATGTCTGCTGTGTCTATGGATATTACAGGAATACGGGCGGGTAATCCCTGCAATACATTAAATCAAATGTATCAATTACAGATGTGGCAGGAAATGAAAGAGCGGACACTGGAAGAAATTGCGAAGGTAGATAATGTACTTGATGCTATTAGCCAGGACACAGGTTGTGAGATATATAGGAATTTATTGTATATGTGGTATGTAGAAAAGAAGGTGAAGGATGAGATTGCAGAAGAGTTGGGATATAGCCATAAGCAATCAGTATACGAGTTAAGAAATAAAGCAATTACCAAATTTGCTGTAGCTTTATTTGGTATTGTAGCGTTGGAAGCAATATAGGGGGCTTGAAAAATATATAAGTAATACATATTTTCTGTACATAAAAGGGGCGGCTAATCCGGCTCTTTTTTCTATAAAGTAATGATATTATATTCTATTATGCAGTTGCATTAGCGAGTATTAAAATAGAAGAAAGGTGTTAGTCCTTTTATGGTGAATTATTTGTTATAGGTGAATTCGCCAGATTTATTCATTATAGAGGAATATCTTATATCGTCAACTATAAGTAAATTACTATAGCAGAAGTAGGATTAGATGCATAGGGGAAAAATGTTTGTAGTTAAAATGGCTTTGCCACCGCAGATCCAATAAGGGATCGGGTGTAAGGAGATAAAAAGATGTTTATAGAAATAAAATCCCTTGATGGAACAACATTCACGGTAGGAGGCAAATTTGAAATAGGTACTATCAATAAAGTCTTAAGTGTAGATTCCATTAGTTTTAACTCCAATAACGATAACGGACAAATTACTTATAATGTTCAATGTTCAGCAGAGGGAAATGAAGATGAAAAATATCAGTACACCATAATTAATCCGACGTATATTGCGAGAAAACTATAATAAATCCACAAGACCCATTATTATATACGGATGGGTGGTGAAAGCAGCGGGGCGAATTCTCGCCCTGATACATAAGGAAGTCAAAATGGGATAATAAAATATAAGGAGCATTGCAATATGAAAAAGGTAGTTGTTTTTACATGTATGTTGTTAATTGTGTTAAGTGGTGTTTGCGGAGCGGCAAGCTGGAAGGAAGTTGAGAGGCACCAAGGAAAGCACAATGAAACAGATTGTGAATGGTCGGTTAGTATAGATAGTGATTCTATAAGGAGAGTAATACTTAATAATGTAGAGTACATAAAAGTAAGCGTGAAAACGACAAACGAAACAGAAGACTATTATTACATAGAACTATACAAATTTAATGCAGACAGTAAGTCATACAGAATTACTAATACGGAACTGCATAAAGATGGCAAAGTATCAATGAGTGATCAGGATTATATCGACAATAATTTCCATGGTGGTTTAAGATGGAAAACTCCGAAGGAAGACGACGTAATAATACAATTAATATTACAACAAATAGAGTAAAATTAAATGTGTATTATAGTCAGGCAGGATTGCTGGCTACACAAGATATATTGTTAATGGCATTTTAGAAAGGGTAGGTTTGAAGAATGAAAGAAGAACAATCGAACGAAGTGTTTTTCAAAAAAGCAACGGACGCTTTAGAAGAACTTTTCGAACGCGCCCAAAAGGTCAATGAAATTCATTTTGCACTTGCTCTAATGTCTGAATTCAGAGGGATGCAAGATGTAGGATGGAGTACAGCCGATGATGCTTTGCATGCTTATAAAGAATACATAGAACTAATAAAAAAGATTCCAGATGGAACGCCAATAAAAATTAGAGTAATGCTTGCCTTTTATAATCATGTTTCAGAGGGAAGTGGTTTCTACGAAATTCCTAAAAAGCTTCTATTAACAATAGGAGGAGAGGGAAATAATCTAGTACCTTTTCAAAAATTAGTTAAAAAACATAAAACTACAGGTTTAATGATTGCTCCTAATGCTAACAAAGTTATGGCTGATATGATTGGACATGCAGCCGAACTAGGGCTTAATAATTTAGCTGAAATAATTCGTGATGCTTTTAATCCAGACGTAAGAAATGCAGTAGCTCATGCAGATTATATAATTGCGCCTGATGGATTAAGATTAAGGCGTCGAAATGGTGGACAGCCACAAATTATCCCATGGACAGAACTTATATTAATTTTAGAGAGAGGGATAAATTTTTTCAATATCATAAGAAACATGACAGAAAGTTATATGCAATCTTACGATCCTCCCAAAGAAGTGAAAGGACGTTTGTATAAAAATGAGCCAGAGTTTAAATATGTGATTAAGTACAATCCCCAAAATGGTAGCTTTGGTATAAGTACAAAGCATTCGATATAGTAAAATGATCACGATAATCGGAGGTTCATTATGAACACAAAAAGAGAAAAAATTAAAAATCTCTCATGTGAATTCAGACAAGCCATTCTTAAATGCGAAGCAACTAAACTTCCTATAGGTCTTCAGGCATTCCCAATCGGTTCCTGCGGCGACGCATCTCTTCTTTTAGGGAAATACTTTCAGCAAAACGGCATTGCAGAAGCATTTTACATTTGTGGTTGGAGAGATACACAATCCCACGCGTGGCTCTTAGTAGACAAACTTATTATTGACGTCACAGCAGACCAATTTCCCGAGATTACAGAGAGTGTAATTATCACAGAGGACCAATCTTGGCACCAACAATTCATAATAGAAATAAATGAGATTGCTGATTTTGAAAGATATGATGACTGCACCAAAAACCAAATGCGATCAACCTACAGCTATATATTGAGTCAAATACCTAAGTTGTAAGTAGCTATGGGGCAGATGCTAAATGGAAGATTGGTCAAGTAGTAGATTTTAAAAATTGGGGGATAAATTTATGTCATCACGTAATACCTTATTAACCACTGCTAAAGAAGTTCATATAATTTTGAATGATTTTCTGTCTTTGCAAGAAGTTATTAGTAAGCCTGGTTTTTTAGGAATGATCAAAAGTATATTTAAAAAAACAAATTTCACAGATATTTATAGTCAGGTTAAGAGCATCGACGTCGATTTAGAAAACAAATTGGAATTAGTAAATGTTTCTATTGCCAATACTCAAGAAGAAATAGTCTTCGTGGAGATATTAAAGAAGTATATATGTGCTTTGAGAATAGCAGTCCAAAAGTTTAGTGTTGTAGTGGAAAAGTTACGAGATAAAGCACAAGGTCATGAGTTACCATGGTCTGCTTATTCTCGATTAATGGATGAATTTAGTCAGGCAGAAAGAATTTATATCGCTTTGGGACAAGAAATGAATCATCATTATAGGCGTTTATAATAGTCAAACTGTTTGACTATAAAGGAGGCATCTTTATGAGCGATCCATGCAAATTATGCAACTTTCCAGTAATGGTAGAAAGATATAAAAGGCAAATAAAAAAAGAACGCAATTCAGTAATCTTGATGTTAATTATCATTTTTATATTTTTGTTATTTGTAAAATTTGAATCAGCAATACAGTTTGATTTGAGCGAAAAGAATATAACTGCCTACAAAACAACTTGGTGGGGTTTTAAGAAGGAAAGTTATCAAGTTAAATTAATAAAAGACCAATGGCATATTAAGAATTCTAAAGGAAACTGGATACTACTCGAATACGATAGTAATTCAAACTAATGTGACCAGCATATTAGAGATATCGATACCAGAGTGTAGCTTTATAGTCACATAATAGGCGAAAAATTGGCGACGGTTTTTTGACTTTACCTGTGATAAAATGATAATAAGTTAAAAAAGATCGAAATAAAGCATCCCTCGGGATGCTTTTATTATGCCTAAAATGAGGTGATATATTGAAATGCTATACAAATTGTGCTTGCAATACAGGTAAAGATTGTATGAGAGATACAGCACATACAAATAATGCAAGGTGCAAAGATAGGACGGTGTCAAAGAATACAAAAGATAAAAAATATAAGACTGAAGGGCAAGCCACTAGCTCAACTAAATACAGACATACACGAACGTGACGGTCATATCTGCATTATACGCGGGTGTGGCCGTTATGTTTTACCCGATGTAAAGTTTCACCATGAACCATGCGGAAACAGTAAAGAAGATCGAATAGAAAGAGGTTGCGTAGTCTGTGACTTTCACCATGACATACGCCACCATGGTAAGGAAGGACTAGAAGAGATTCGACAGCAGTGTGTGGAGTATCTAAGTAATCTATACCCAGAGGATTGGGCTGAGATAAAAGATAGATATTTGGCGGGTAAAGAAACATGACACAGTTTAATATTCGTATATTTTAGAATGTGTAATGATGAAGCAATAAATATAAAGAAGGTTTAGAAATGAGGTGATTAAAATATTAGATTTAAATGTAGTACATCAAGGCGATTGTTTAGAACTTATGAAAGAAATCAATGATAAGTCAATAGACATGATACTCTGTGACTTACCCTATGGAACAACTGCCTGTAAGTGGGACCATGTAATTCCATTCATACCGCTATGGGAGCAATACAATAGGATCATAAAAGATCATGGAGCAATCCTTTTATTCTCACAGCAGCCATTTACAACGGACCTAATTAATAGTAATCGTAAATTCTTTAGGTACGAGCTCATATGGGAGAAGAGCAAAGCAGTAGGATTCTTAAATGCTAACAAGATGCCATTACGATGTCATGAGGTTGTATTAGTGTTTTATCGGAAGTTACCAACATACAATCCACAATTTATACAGGGCAAGCCATACACGAGCCAAAGAGCAGATAAACCTACTACCAGTATTTACGGACAATACAAACCAATAAGGACTACTAACAATGGTGTGAGATATCCGAGAGACGTAATACGAATCAATGGTGGAGATGGCGGTCGTTATCATCCTACACAGAAATCAGTGTTACTGCTGGAGTACCTGGTTAAAACCTATACTAATAAGTATGATACCGTACTAGATAACTGTAGTGGCAGCGGCAGTACAGGAGTTGCTTGTATAAATACGGGGCGTAACTTTATTTGTATTGAACAGGATGAAAAGTTTATTAAGATAGCGAGACAGCGCATCAGTGCAGCAACTGCTAAGAAATAAGTGTGAAAGGCTTAGACGGTTAATAGAATCTTGAACTGTATACTGATATAACACTGGGTCCTTCCCAGGGGGGACCTCCCATACGGGTCTAGCGAACCCCAAGAAACGTCTCTAAAAAATTAAAAATTTTTGGTTGACAAACTGACAACGGAGGTGGTGCATAAATGCATGCATAAAAATACAAAAGATAGTGCAAAGCAAGAAAATCCGTTTGTTTTCAGCAGTGCTGATATATGTATGTTTTTTGATATTTCAAGGGAGACTTTGTCAGGTTGGGCGAAAAAAGGCGCACCGAAAGAAAGTAGGGGTTATTGGGATTTAAAAAAGCTCATCCAGTGGAAATATGGCGAAGGTGATACAAAAGAATTAAGCCAAGAATCACGAAAGCTGAGAGCCGATGTTAGATTCCGTGAAGCAAAAGCCGATATGATAGAAATTGATAAATTAGAGAAAGTAGGTCAGTACGTAGCTGTTGAGGATATTGAAAAGACTTTAACCGAAACATTCAACCGTGTTAAACAAGGGTTACTATTTATGGGGCATCGAATTGCAACGGAATTAAATGCTCAGTATCCAGAAATGGCTCTTGATGCAAAGCGGCTAGTGAATGAAGAAGTTGAGAAAGGGCTGATGCAATTTGCGGAAACGGGAAGCTATTCTAAAAAGCTCAAACGTAAAACAAACACTTGATGAAGCAATCAAAAGAGCATTGCAAATATTTAAGCCTCCAGAAAAGATATCTGTTTCCGAATGGGCAGATAAATACAGGCTTTTATCTTCAGAGGAAACAAGCAAGCCAGGGGCATGGAAAACAGCAAGCGTTCCTTACATGAAGTTTATTATGGATTGCTTTGCAGATGAAAGAATTAAAGAAATATGTTGGTTAAAATGTACTCAGATTGGCGGCACAGAAGGACTGCTAAACATGGTCGGATATGTAATTGACCAAGACCCGGGACGGATTATGTACGTGTTGCCAGATGAGGAACTATGTAAAGATTTCTCAGAACTTCGCTTACAAAAAATGCTGAAAAGTTGCCCGACATTAGCTGAAAAGTTTTATATGAATGACAGTAAAGACACGCTTTTAAAGTTTAAAAGCGGTTTTATTGTTTTTGGTTCTGCGCGTGTTCCTGGGAAGCTGGCAACCTGGTCCACCAGATATGTCATGTTAGATGAAATTGACAAATTTCCCTTATGGTCTGGGAGAGAAGCAAATCCATTAAAACTGGTTGAAGAACGGACCAAGAATTGGTGGAATAGCAAAATTGTAAAAGTATCAACGCCAACGCTGAAAACAGGAGCAATTTATCAAGCATATGAAAAAAGTGATATTAAATATGATTATTATGTACCCTGTCCCTACTGCGGACATGAGCAGACTTTTACATTCAAGAATATAACTTGGCCAAAGAATGAAGATGGAACGTCAGACATAACCATTGTACGCAATGCCGCATATTATGAATGTGAAAAATGCAAGGGGCGCATTGATGACCGACATAAAGCGGCAATGCTGCGCGCTGGAAAGTGGAAACCTAAAAATAAGGTTGCGGGAAAAGCCCGCTCCATTGGATTTCATATCAATTCAATTTACTCTCCTTGGTTAACCTTTGGAAGTGTAGCGGCTGAATTTCTAAGCAGTAAAGATGATCCGGCGGCACTTATGAATTTCGTGAACTCATGGCTGGGGGAACCTTGGGAAGATAAAGCGGCCACGCTTGATAGTAGCAAGGTGCTTGAAAAACAATCGGATCTACAAGAATCTGTTATACCTGATTATACGCAAATCATAACCGCTGGTGTTGACGTACAAAAAAATAGAATGTACTGGTCCATTAGAGCCTGGGGAGCACACTATACCAGTCAGAATATTGCCCATGGCATGGTAGAAACGTGGGAAGAATTAGAGTTCATCATGAATAAACGCTGGCCTGATACCAATGGTGAATTGAAATGGCAAGTCCATTTATGTGCAGTGGATTCTGGTTATGATACGGAGAATGTTTATGATTTTTGTCTAATGAATCAAGACTGGGCTGTACCTGTAAAAGGATCATCAACTCAGATGGTTGCTCGATTTAAGAAAAGTATAATTGACAATGTTTCATCTAAATCCTATGGGCAAACCTTATATATTGTGGATGGGGATCAATATAAAAATGTGATTGCAGCTAGGCTGAATCGCCCTGTTGGTATTGGATGCTTTATGGTTTTTAAAGATTGTGATTTAGATTATGCAGAACAATTGACCAGCGAACATAAAATCAGGACTAAGAAGAATAATCGCGAAGTCGAAACGTGGGTACCAAAGACTTCCCATGCTCAAAATCACTATCTAGATACCGAGGTATATGCAGCCTTGGCTGCTGACTTATTACAAGTAAGATACCTGGATGAAATACAGCCTGAGGTTGAGTCAAATAGTGTAGTAAGGGATAAGGAAGAGGATGACTGGATCAATATAAAGGAGGAAGATTGGTAGTGATAGAACAGCTACGTTCACAATTAGAGCAGATTAACCTGGCAATTAGCAAAATTGAAAGCGGTGCCCAGGAATATAAGATAGGTGGCAGCCGTTCTGTCAGGCGGGGAGAACTTGCAACTTTATATAAAGAGCGTAGGCAATTACAAACAGAACTTGCCAACTATGAAAATAGTGGTGGTATGTATGCAGTTGCCTTTTATCGTTAGGAGGTTTTTAGATGGAAGAAAAACAGCGTTCTCCAAGTGCTAACATGAATATACTTGACCGAGCTATAAACTGGGTGAGTCCTAAATTGGGATATGCACGGATGGCTTGGCGTGGTGCTACTCGCGGAGCCTATAATGCCGGAGATATAAGCCGCAATTCAGAAGGATGGGTTCCGGTAAATGCCAAAGCCGAGCAAGTCAACCAGCTTCAACGTGATTTTGTACGTGCCAGAACAAGACATGCTGAGCGCAATAGCGATATGATAGGCGGAATTGTGGGAATCCTCGAAAGAAATGTCGTTGGTACTGGCTTTAGGGTGCAGGCAATGACTGGTGATGAGGAATTAAACACTAGGTTAGAAGAGTTTTTCACAGATTGGCAAAAACCACAAAACTGTGATGTTACCGAAACGCAGGCATTTTGGGAAATTTGTAAAATGAACATCCGCCGTACAGAAGTTGACGGCGGTATTTTATTAGTCAAAACCTATTCAGGCAATACACGCTTTCCCTTTCAATTACAATTGCGTGAAGTAGATGATTTAGACAGTAATGGTGTCATGAAATATGGTGAAAACGCTATTATCAATGGAGTAGAAGTGGACAGGAAGCAAAAGCCGATTGCTTACCATTTTAAAATCTTTTCGGCTGATGGCTGGTTCACAGGAAAAACAGAGCGTATTCTTGCCAAGAATGTATATGCTTTATGGAAAAAAACACTTCCGTCACAGGTTCGCGAATTTTCGCAGCTGGCACCTGCTATTTCTAGAATTAATGATACAGAAGAATATTTGGATACGATATCAATCAAGGAAAAGATATTGGCGAGTTTTGCGGCTTTTATAAAAAGGAACTTACCTACCAGTGGCATGCCTGGGCGGGAGACACCGCAATCGGTAGCCAGTAAAGAATATGACCCGCAAACAGGTTACAAGCGTAAAAGGATAACGCCTGGCATGCTGATGGATTTACAGCCTGGTGACGATGTAACCTCGGTTGTGCCGAATGGACAGGCAACCAACGCTAAAGAACTGACTACGTTATTCCAGCGGCTTGTTGGTGCAGGGCAAGGGCTTAGTTATGAATCCACTAGCCGTGATATGAGTGAAGTAAATTATTCGTCAGCTCGGCAAGGCTTATTGGAAGATCAAAGAACCTATGCCGATTGGCAGCAATGGTTAATTGATCATTTCTTAGGCAATGTTTACGAAGAAGTCATTACAAGTGCAGTTCTGTCAGGAGAGCTTAACATTCCTGATTTTTGGCAGAACAAACCGAAGTATTTAAAGCACCGTTGGATAGAGCCAGGATGGAGCTGGATTGATCCGGTGAAAGAAGCCAATGCCAACAAGATCGCAATGGGTACCGGGCAAGATAACCTTGCCAATATATGTGCCCGTGTTGGTTATGACTGGCGTGAAATATTGGAGCAACGTGCTAAAGAGTTTGCGTATAAAAAAGAACTTGAAGCAAAATATGGTATTACTATGGATATTGAAGGGGGGAAGAAAGTTGTCACTACTAAACCAGGCTCCAAAGTGGGCGAATGACCTTGAACGAAGTTTTAATTTTGAGCGAGCGGCAATTGACGTTGAGAAACGGACAGTGCCGCTTTCCTTTTCCTCGGAAACAACCGAAGTCATTCGGTGGGGCGATGTGGAAATATTGGACCATTCACCAGGGGCAGTAGACTTAACGCAGCTTAATGACATTGGTGTCTTACTATTTAATCACAATGTTGATTTACCCATTGGTGGTATTGAGTCTGCTATTATCTCCGATCAGCGACGCGGGGAAGCCGTTGTAAGATTTGATGAAGATACCGACAGCGATAAATACTTTCAGAAAGTACGAAGTGGCAGCCTAAAAGCTGTTTCTTGTCGCTATTCAGTAAGTGTATGGGAATATGTCGGGGATAAAGCAATATCATCTGATGGGCGATTTACTGGACCTTGTTACATTGCCCGCAAATGGAAACCGACTGAAATATCAATTGTTTCCATTCCAGCTGATTCTTCAGTCGGAGTTGGTCGTTCTGCTGAAACTGACGAAAGTCGTTCAGATATAGAAGAAAATTTAAGGAGTGAAATAAACATGGAATTAGAAACCGAAAAAAACACCGATACGCCAGATAATGAAACAATTCGTGCCCAAGCGATTGCTGATGAAAGAACACGTTCAGCAGATATTATGGCTTTATGCCGGGATTTTAACATTGATCCTGATGAACATATTCGAAGTGGTCAAAGCATACAAGCAGTACAAACTGCCGTATTAGCTCAATTACGTGCTAATAATAAGCCATCTGATACTACCAGAACAGAAGTTAGAGCAGAAGACAGGGAGAAATTTACCCGTGCTGCTGCAGATGCAATTTTATTGCGGGGTGGGGTAACCATTGATAAACCTGCCGATGGTGCCAATGAGCTGAGATCCATGCGTTTACGTGATTTAATGATTGATTGTGTGGAGCGCGACGGTAACTCCAAAGCACGTTATTTAGATGATGCTGGGCTCATTCGTGAGGCTTTAACAGGGGCGGGTGCTTTTGCTAGTATCTTATCCAATGCTGCAAATAAATCTTTATCGAATGGTTATACCGCGGCAGAAACAACATTCGAATTATGGACAGGTACAGGCAGCAATCCAGATTTTAAAGAAGCAACGGAATATAAGCTTTCTGAAGCTGGTGAACTTGTCAAAATGACTGTCAATGGTGAATTTAAATATGATGAAATGAAAGATGTTGGTACGAAAAAATCAGTGCTTACATTTGGTCGTTCCTGGGGTATTAGTCGTCAAGCTTTGATCAATGATGATCTAGGAGCATTGACTAAAATTCCTGCAGCTTATGCAGCAGCTGCCAAACGTGGTATTAATACACTTGTTTACTCTACATTAGGCAAAGCAAGTACTGAAGTTTTCGCAGGCCCTAAAGGAAATCTGGCTGGTACTGGTTCTGCTCCAAGTGTTATTAGTATAGGGGATGGTCGAGCGGCCATGAGAAAACAAACAAACCTAAGAGGAAAAGAAACGCTAAATATTGCGCCTAAATACATTCTGATTCCTACAGGTTTAGAAACAGAAGTGGATCAATTATTGACAAGTATTACTGACCCTGCTTCTTCCAATTCTGGTGTTCGCAACCCGTTCACTGGAAAACTTATTCCCGTTTGTGATGCCGAACTTGATAGATATTCTATAAAATCCTGGTATCTAGCGGCACAAGCTGGATTGGTTGACACAATAGAGGTCACCTATCTAAACGGTCAGCAAACGCCAATTATTGAATCTCAAGTTGCCTTTGATGTGCTGGGTATGAAGTGGAGAATTTACATTGATTATGGCGTAACCCTGCTTGATTACCGAGGGTTGTTTAAGAATCCTGGGGAATAAAATTATTTTTAAAATAAGGAGTGAAAAACATGGCAAAAGCAATTGCAATTTATGTGCAGAAAGGTGAAATTCTAGATTTTAACAACACAGGGGATACTGACATTGACTATAATGAAGTGGTTTCATTAACAAATCGCATTGGTATTGCTAAAGAGTCGATAACTATCGGCTCTACTGGATCAGTTGCTGTTGTAGGAGTGTATGAATTGCCAGCAGATACAACTGCGGCCTTTGTTACTGGAGAGCCTTTATATTGGGATGAAACAAATGCAAAGGTTGTAAAAACGCCTGGTGATATTGTTGCAGGATGGGCCTTTTCCAATAAGGCTACGGCTGGTACCAATGCACTAGTAAAGATCGGGTGATATTATGAATTTTAAAGATCAAATTCAAGATGATATTGATACGATTTTTTTGGATCAAGATGAATTTGCGAAAACCTTTCTTGTGGACGATAAAGAGATTGTTGCTGTTATGATTGATGATATTCTTCAAGAACGCAGTCAACGGGATTCGGGAAATTACGAAGGCGTTTATACGGATAAGAAAGTTTTGTCTGTAAAGGCAGCGGATTTCCCGATTCGTCCTGTTCGTGGGCAAATCATGCGTGTGAATGAAGGGATATATATAGTAGACAGCTGCGGGGAAGCAATGGGTATGTATGAGATCACTCTAATAGAGAATGAATCATGATTAATGTCACAAATTCGCAGCTTAATAGAGCAATAGAAGCCCTTCAACATATTCCTAATGCCGTACCCAAAGCACTCTCAGCCGCTATTAATCGGGCGGCAGAAGGTGCTAGGACGGAAGCTGTAAAAAAGGTTAAAGAGGAATATGTAATAACAGCCTCAAGAGTACGAGAAACAATTCATATATTTAAGGCCAATCCAGCCAATTTAACTGCAGCAATAACATCCAGGGGAAGGCTAAGAGCCTTATCCTACTTCAAAACCAACCCGTCAAAACCATTAACACGTCGAATTACTAGGCAATTAATTGCCCATGTGAAGCGAACTGGTGGTGAAAAGATTTCAGGTGCGTTTATAGCAAAAACAAGGTCCGGGCATGTTGGTGTTTTTAACAGGGTTGGTAAGGCTCGTTTACCTCTGGTTCAACGGTACGGACCTTCAGTTCCGCAAATGATGGGAGAACCAAGAGTTTCATCTCATATAGAACAAGAATCCAAGCGGCGTTTAGATGATCGTATAGAACATGAGATTAGCCGTATACTGCGAGGTGCTGGGTTATGATACCCTTGAATTTAGTAGATGAATTAGTCGCATTCCTCACAGAGGGATTTAAAAACTATCAACTGCCTACCAATAAAAAAACAGTGAAGCCACCGCAAATTGTCGGTGGCTTTTTACCGCCTAAAAATTCACCTGCATCCGTTGAACCTGACTTTCCTTATATCATCGTCAGGCTGATGAAGGGGGAAGATGAGCTGCAGGTAAGTAATAAAGGCGGGCAATCCCAGGCATACATCCGATTCATATTCGGAACCTATTCGGAAGACCATCAGGGATGGCGGGAACTTGCTAATATTATGGAACACACTCGGCAGTTACTATTGAAAAACCGTACGATAGGACGAAAGTTTTGTTTAAAAGAAAAAATAAAATGGGACATTCCCGAAGATCAGCCATACCCTGAATGGGTGGGAACTATGGAAACAATTTGGCTCATTGCGCAGCCACAAGAGGAGGTTTTACATTTTGGAGAAGTCTTTATCGACTAAAGAAGAAAAGCAGGTTACAACTCAAACACCAGAAGCGAATGAACGCCCAGCACGATTGATCTATATTGGTCCTAATTTACCGGGTGGAAAGCTATCGAAATATGCCATCTATAAAGGTGGTTTACCAACTCATCTGAATGATGTATATGAAGCGTGTCCGGCAATCAAAAAATTATTTGTGGAGCCATCGAGCATGGCGAAAAAAGAACAAGCAATTCAGCAGAAAGGCACTCCGGAGAGTGTCTTTTTTAGTCAGGTGCTTGACTATAGCAAGAAAGGCGGTGGGCAATAATGGCATACAGACATGGGATATATGTCTCGGAGATTCCGACAGCAATCGTCCCGCCTGTTTCAGCTTCGGCTGGACTTCCTGTAGTTTTTGGAACGGCTCCTGTTAACCTAGCGGCTGACCCGACAGGAATCACCAATGTTCCTACACTATGCTATACCTATCAAGAAGCAGTAGCGGTGTTTGGCTATTCGAAAGATTGGGAGAAATATACCTTGTGCGAATTTATGAAAAGTCAGTTCGCCTTATATGCGGTAGGCCCTGTTGTATTCATTAATGTATTAGATCCAGCCGTTCATAAAAAAGTAGTGGAGAATGCAAATACAACAATGACTAATGGCGTGGCTAAAATTAAAAGTACAGAGGTATTACTTGCTAGTTTGGTTGTAAAACTTACAGCGGTGGGGCAGTCCTTAGTCAAAGACACGGATTATACGGCAGCCTTTAATGATGAGGCAGAAGTGATTGTTACTCGAATTGAAGGTGGTGATATACCAGAGGCCCAAGCATCCATTCTTTGCTCCTATAACGAAATAGACCCGAGTGCAGTTAATACCGATGATATTGTTGGCGGTATTGATATTATCACGGGCGACCCGGAAGGCTTGGAGCTAGTGAATCGGGTGTTTCCTTTGTTTCGTTTAATTCCTGGTCAAATCGTTGCCCCGGGATGGTCCCATCATCCAGCAGTGGCTGCAGTCATGAACGCGAAAGCTGGTAATATTAATGGACATTTTAAAGCCATTGCGGTGACGGATGCAGACAGTTCCAGTGGGGGAGCTGACCAATATACAAAAGTTGCCGCCTGGAAAAATGATAATAACTACATGAGCCCACGTCAAATTGTTTGCTGGCCGAAGGTTAAACTTGGTGACGATCACTATCACCTTTCCACCCAGGCAGCGGGTAGAATGTGTTTAACGGACTCTGATAATAGTGATGTGCCTTATAAATCTCCATCCAATAAAAGCATTCAAGCCAATGGTGCCATGGTTGCCAGCGGGAAGGCAGTTGCCCTTGATCCGGAGCAAGCAGCCTATCTGAATGGTCAAGGAATTGTTACTGCACTCAACTTTATTGGCGGTTGGAAGCTATGGGGAAACCGTACTGGTGTATACCCTGCAAGTAGCGATCCCAAAGATGCCTTTATCCCTGTTCGCCGTATGTTTGACTGGATTGGCAATACCTTAGTCCAGACCTTTTGGTCTAAGATTGATGAACCGACGAATCGGCTATTAATCGATACGGTCATGGATAGCGCGAACATTTGGTTCAATGGACTAGCTGCACGGCAGATGATTCTTGGCGGCAGAGTGGAATTTTTGTCCTCGGAAAATCCAACTACGGATTTGATTGATGGGATTATTAAATTCCATGTCTATGTAACGCCTCCAGGCCCTGGTCGTGAAATGGATTTTATCATGGAGTACGACGTAAATTACATGTCAACTTTATTTGAATAAGGAGGTGTAAGCCATGAGCTTAGTACCAGAAAAAGTAATCACCTATCGTGTGTATAATGATGGGAATGACTTAGTTGGGACTGCGGATGTGCAGCTGCCCAAATTAGCGCCCATGTCAGATACCGTAAAGGGAGCAGGAATTGCGGGAGAGGTGGATAGCCCCACCCTTGGACATTACCAGTCCATGTCACTGACTATTAATTGGCGGACATTAACCTCTAACTGCCTGTCCTTGGCAGGGCAGCGTGCCTATGATCTAGATCTTCGCGCAGCCATTCAGATCTTTGATTCTGGCAGCGGATCGTATGTACCGACACCGTTAAAAGTATCCGTTCGCGGCATTCCGAAAAGCTGTGATCTTGGTAAATTGGATATAGGATCGGCTGGGGACGCATCCACGGAATTAGAAGTGATTTATATCAAGATTTTGATTGATGGCAAGAAAAAGGTCGAGATTGACAAGTATAACTATATTGCCATTATTAATGGCGAAGATTATTTGCTTGCAGTGCGTACGGCGTTAGGATTAGCGTAGGAAAAGGCTGGGATTATACCCAGCCCATTATTTTTATGGAGGAAGAGAGTATGATTATAAAATTAACAAAACCATGCACCTTTGAAGGTGGGGAATATAAAGAATTAAATTGTGACTTTGATCGCCTCATAGGAGATGATTTTATAAAAGCAGAATCAGAGGCCAGGTTAATGGGGGATCGAAACATGATGCTAGAGAGCAGTAAATTATATCAGGCATGCGTCGTGGCAAAAGCAGCAAAGGTGCCAGTCGATTTGATTAAGTCACTGCCAGGTAAAGATTTTAACCGGGTAACGGTAGAGGCTCAGAATTTTTTGCTCGGGTAGGTTTGAATAAAGACGCTGGTGATATTCTGCGTGAAATCAGTATTAGGCTATCCACTAATACCTATACACCAGTTAGTTTTTGGCTATCACAAACCATTTTGGAACTGAATCTTTGGGTTGATAGCACCGTGAAAGCTATGAAAAAGAAGGAGGGTTCATAATGGCCCGTGTGTTTGAAATCGCTTTTAATATAGCAGCCAGGCTCGGGTCAGGATTTAGTAATGCCTTTGGCTCGGCAGGAGATGCAATTCGTGATGTGAATACTCGCATCACTTCCCTCAGAGGGGAACTAAGAGCCTTAGATGCATCGTACCGAGCAGGAGGTATGAGCGCGGAAGAGTTTCGCAGACGCCAGGCAGCTTTAAACGATGAATTAGACAGGACAAGGCAATCCCAGGAACGATTAACACGAATCCAGCAGACAAGAAACCGAGTATCATCAGTAAATAGTGCAGCGGGAGGAACCTTTGCCAAAGCAACTGCAGTTGGGGCTGGTGTTGTTGGCTTACCCGTTAGCTCTGCCATTGGTTTTGACTCTGAAATGGCAGGAGTGGCCAAACAAGTTCAGGGGGCTCGTGCAGATTCCGGCGAACTGACCGGAATATATTACGAAGCTCGCGATAACATCATGAAGGCAAGCAATGATATGATGATCATGCCTGATTCCATGGCAAAAGCTTATAAGATGGCGTCAAAATCCGGCGTACAAGGCATGGAGAACATTGACCGATTTGCCCGGATGGGAATCATGATGGGAAACGCCTTTGAAACTCCAGCGGAAGAAGTCACAGAGCAGTTTGCTAAAATAGGTAATGCGATTGGGATTAATTTAGAAACCAAAGAGGGAATTGACCGATTAGAAAGATTGGCTGATACTGTAAATTATTTGGACGATAGATCTAATGCAAGCGGTTCAGATATTATTAATGTATTAAAACGAATATCTGGTACTGCAGCATCATTGCTTCCTACCATGTCTGATACAACTCTTGCGGGCATATCTACTGCTATGCTAGAAATGGGAGAAACATCAGAAACGGCAGGGACTGCGATCAACGCGTTGTTTACTAAAATAGCCGCAGCCCCAACGCAATCAAAGAGTTTTCAAGGAGCGCTGGCGAAAGTGGGGCTAAGTGCGGAAGAATTACAAGCGGGAGCCTTGCAAGATGCAGAAGGGACCATGTTAAATTTATTTGAGCGAATAGGACAATTGGATGAAGCCACTAAAAATAACTTCCTAGCAGAACTTATTGGTAATGAACACATTGATTCAATATCAAAAATATCTGGAAACTACGGTAAATTTGTTGAAATCATAAAAGCAGGGAATTCAGAAGCTGCTAAAGGCAGTATGGCAAAAGAATTTGCGATACAAGCAGAGACCTCTCAAAGGAAAATCGAAGGAATGCAAGCCGCTGCCGCAAGGACTGCCATCGCATTTGGTACTCTCTTATTGCCGGAGGTAAACAATCTAACAAAATCCTTATCAACAGCAGGTAATTGGTTGTTCAATATGGCTAAGGAAAGTGACGGGGTTGCGGCTACTGCGTTCAAGATGACTGCTGGATTAATAGCCGGAACCGTAGCCTTATCAGGGTTAGTCTATATTACAACAGCAGTAATCGGTCCTTTAGTTGGCTTCTACGGGTGGGCAGTTCGCATTAATCTAGTCACCAAGCTTTGGACAGCTGCCCAATGGGCATGGAATACAGCCATGGGTGTGGGCAGGATACTCTTATCGGTTGGTATGATGGTTGCTTATGGTGCATGGATGGTAGTCGCAACAACAGCAACCTATGCTTGGACAGCGGCCCAATGGCTTTGGAATGCGGCAATGACCGCTAATCCCATTGGTCTAATCATTGTCGGTATAGGGGGACTGGTAGCAGCAGGGTATTGGTTAGTACAAAATTGGCAAACCGTACAAGATTATTGGACAACCTTTTGGGATAATCCGAGTGCCGCACTGCAGTCTTTCATTTACGGGATTTATTCCCGATTCGGCGGAGCCATCAATTGGATGTCCGAGAAATGGGCATCGGTTAAAAACATGTTTTCCGCTGGCGGTGCAGGTGGTAATGGCGCAGATATGGCTGGCATTCCCGCCTATGCCAATGGAACCATTGCCACGAGTCCGCACATAGGATTATTTGCCGAAAAAGGACCAGAGGCTGTCATACCCATTAATGACAGCGCACGGGCGCACTCTCTTTTAGAGCAGACCAATCGTATGATGGGTGTCAGTTCTTCTGGTGGGGGTACCGTCATTAACGCAAACTTTGCCCCTGTGATTAATGGCGGTAATTCATCCGAAATTCAACCCATATTAAAAGAAGCACAAGAGGATTTCTTTGCTAATTTGAATGGGGTTATACAGCAAGAAAGAAGGTTAAGTTATGGTTAAAACGTATACAACGGTACAAGGAGACGCTTGGGATTATATAGCACTCAAAACCATGGGAAGCGAAAAATATATGGATACGTTACTAGCAGCAAATCCGGAACACCAGCATCTTATTATTTTTCCGGCTAATATTTTACTGACCATACCTGATGTGCCAGTAAAAAGCAGCAGCAGTACATTACCGCCTTGGAAGCGAGGAATCACCCATGCAACTAGCTAGGCAGGCAAAGCTAATCCTAACCTATGACAACATTGATATTAGTGAGGATCTTGCGCCTTACCAGCTGAGTGTCGAATATACAGACCAATCCAGTGCAAAGGCTGATGATCTGCAAATCACCCTGGAAGACCGCGCTGGACTTTGGCGAGGAGATTGGCTGCCGCAGAAGGGTGCGACATTGCAAGCTACAATTCAAACAAAGAACTGGGAGCTAGACGGGCAAGAAGAAACCCTTCCATGCGGTACCTTTGAAATTGATGAAATCGAATGCAGCGGCTCACCTGATGTGGTAACGATTAAGGCGGCTAGTGTTCCAGATTCCATTGGCTTACGAGGTGTTGACCGAACCAAGGCATGGGAGAAAACGCAGTTGACGGTTATTGCAAGGGAAATTGCCCAAAATGCAGGACTCGAATTGCTTTTTGAATCTGACGATATCCCTGAATATGATCGGACAGAGCAGACAGAACAGTCTGACCTGTCCTTTTTAATGAAATTGTGTGAGGATGCAGGACTGGCTCTTAAAATAACAGGTACCCAGATTGTTATTTTCGATGAAGAAAAATATGAGCAAGCAGAACCAGTAATGACGATTCTAAAAGGGGAAAGTTGGGTTAAAAGTTACAGAATCACTTCATCCACTCGGGATGTGTACACTGCTTGCGCTATAAAATATCATGATGCTGCTACCAATGAGACTCTAGAATATGTATTTATGCCTCCTGAAAAAGCAAATACGGCTAAAACCCTGCGAATTAATGAACGAATTGATAGTATTGCAAAGGCTGAAAAACTGGCAAAAAGTAAATTGCGTCAGAAAAATAAAGAAGAAACAAAAATGTCACTATCCTTAATCGGATGTACTAAGTTAGTAGGTGGGGTTACGGTTATGGTGGAAGGCTGGGGGAACTTTGATGGTAAGTATTTTGTAACCGATGCAAAGCATTCTATTAGTGGCGGCTATAGTACCAGTATTAATATTAGGAGGTGTTTGAGTGGATATTGAGAGTATTTTAAAAAACCTATTTAGAGTCGGCACAGTTTCATCAACCAACCCTGCTGCCGCCACCGTTAGGGTCACCTTTGTGGATAAAGATAATATGGTCAGTTATGACTTGCCTGTGCTACAAGATAGCACTAAAGATAATCAAGACTACTATATGCCGGATATTAATGAGCTGGTTTTATGTTTATTCCTACCCAATGGACTAGCACAAGGGTTTTGTTTAGGATCTTTTTATTCTGCTCAAAACCCTCCCCCTATAGCCGGACAACATAAATGGTATAAGAAATTTAAAGATGATACCACAATTGAGTATGACAGTGAAAGCCATGTGTTACGCATTGACGCAATTGGACCCATCAATATCGTAGCGGCTGGTAATATCAATGTAACGGGTGACGTAATAGCCGATGGAGTGAGTTTGAAAAACCACACACATCCTGAAAGCGTTGGCAGTGTTACTGGTCCACCAGGAGGTTAACCATGATTGGAACATTAGGCAAAGTTGTCTTTGAGGTATCTGCGAGTAAAGTGAGAACATTTGACGGTATGAAACGATCAGGCACTGGTCGTTGGGCAACACATGACATTATTGGTCAAAAGCCTGTCATGGAATATCTCGGCCCCGGTATTGAGCAGATATCCTTTACTATGAGACTGGATTTATTCTTGGGTATAAACCCGTCGGAAGAACTGGCGGTTTTGCGACAGATGCGAGACACTGGCGAAGCGGTTGCCTTGATATTAGAGGGGCAGCCTGTTACCGATAATCTTTGGGTAATTGAATCCCTAAGTGAAGATTATCCGGCTATTGATAATGCAGGACGTATTTTGATTGCAAACGTGGATATTAATTTGAAAGAGTATGTGAAATCGGTGGTGGTAGCAACATGATTGTGGATATAACCGCAAAGCTTGGTCAGATTGATTTTGGTGCGACGGGTCCAACGGAGATACTACAAAACATTCGAACCATACTAACTACCACGAAATATTCCGTACCTATCGACAGAGAATTTGGTTTGTCGGCCACTATGTTAGATGAGCCTACGCCAATAACGCAAGCAAAGCTGACAGCAGAAATCATTGCTGCTGTTAACCGCTGGGAACCGAGGGCGCAGGTGACAAAAGTAACCTTTGAAGTAGATGATACACAAGGAATATTGCGCCCGAAAGTGCAGGTGAAAATTAAAAATGGCTAAATTTAATCTTCCAGACATTACATTTGCCGAAAAAGACACGCAAATAATTGAAAATGAAATGATCCACGGGTACGAAGAAGCCACTGGACAATCTTTAGCAGATGGAGATCCACGTAAGAAATTATTACAATCCGAAGTACCGATCATTGTCGGCCATCGGTCTTTGATCGACTACTCCGCAAAACAAAACCTGCTTGCCTATGCTGCTGGTGATATTCTGGATCATATCGGTATCCTGGTTGGCTGCACACGACTGCCGACTACGGCAGCAACCGCAACCATACGGTTTACTCTCAGTGCGGTAAGAAGTCAATCAACTATAATTGAAGCAGGAAAACGGGTTACGTCTGGTTCTGGTGATAATATATTCTTTGCCACAGTATCTGAAGTTGTAATTCAGCCTGGAACGTTAACGATAGATAGTAAAGTAGAGTGTTTGACCGTGGGTGCTGTAGGAAATGGCTATGGGATAGGAGATTTAAAGACACTGGTTGATCCTATACCCTATGTAGCCAGCGTATCCAACACAACGATAAGCGAGGGCGGTATTGATATTGAGGCTGATGATCCTTTTCGCGACCGGATTCAGCAAGCCCCGGAATCCTTTTCTACGGCGGGGTCTGATGGTGCCTATATGTATTGGGCAAAAACGGCATCTAGCACCATTATTGATGTAGAGGTGTATTCCCCAAGTCCTGGCGTTGTCCATATTTGTCCCCTTGTTACTGGTGGTCAGATCCCGGGTCAGGAAATCTTAGATGCGGTATTGGCAATCTGCAGCGATAAGAAAGTACGGCCATTGACCGATCATACACATGCAGTAGCTCCAGAGCAGGTGGAATATGCAATTGATGTTTCTTATTGGATTGATAAAGAAGACGAAAACCTGGCGGTCAGTATCCGGGCAAAAGTAGATCAGTCTGTGAATGATTATATAGCCTGGCAAAAATCAAAGCTTGGTAGAGGCATTGATCCGTCGCAATTAATCCAACTTATGAAGAATGCAGGAGCAAAAAGAGTCGTGGTGACTACGCCAATTTACCAGGCATTAAACAAGAATCAAGTGGCAAAAGAACAGGAAAACATCACGGTCAATTATGGAGGTATTGAGGAATGAGCAAAGACATATATAGTGTCAATTGGCTTGACTTAATACCTCCGTCCATTGTGAATGATCCCCAGGTGCAGGCAATCTCAGCAGCCGTTACACCGCAGCTGCAAGAGGTCAGCCAGTCAATTCGAGAGTGCATCATTTTAGCGAGACTGGATGAATTGCAAGAAGAGGTAGTTGATCTGTTAGCCTGGCAGTATCATGTTGATTTTTATGATGCAGAGTTATCTATTACGCAAAAAAGAAACCTTGTGAGAACTTCCATTGATGCCCACCGACATAAAGGAACGCCTTACGCTGTGGAGTTAGTAGTCAAAGCGATATTTGAAGAGGCAATCGTGCAAGAATGGTTTGAATATGGTGGTGAGCCATACCACTTTAAAATTGATGTACGAGATGATACTTTGCAGTCTGATACCGTTAAGCGGTTAATAAGGGCAATTAATACCGTTAAGAATACTCGTTCATGGCTGGAAACAATTATAGTTCGTTTACCGATTGTAGAATCTGTAGTTACGATTCACAATCGCTTGCAATTTTTACTACATAACAATACGAAACAATCCTATTGGGGCAACCGCAGGCGGTATTATCCCCTTGACGGTTGTGTTTTGTTAGACGGGTCAATTACCTTAGGGGATTGGATGGAATTGCAAGATTTAAACGGGAATTTTTTGCTAGATGGTACGAGTTTGCTAGATGGCTATACTCAATATGGAACGAATGAACATCATAACGTACGCTTTAAAATGGATCATGCAGTTGGAAGTAAAATAACTCCTACTATAACATCAGCAGCTACTATTGCACTCAATACTAGTAGCGATATCAGGATGAAATCTAGCGCAATCTTTCATGCTATCCGTAATTATAGGTACTCAATGCCCATCGAGATTCGGCAAGATATAGGAGCCTTAACAAACTATAAAGCGAAAACAGTATTGCGGAGAAAGGTTTCTAATCAATATCTTAATGGTGAAGGTCGTCTTGATGGACATTTACGCTTAGATGGGCAGGAGCTGCATGAGAGCATTTTATTTAAAAGTATAACTAATCATGAAACAGAAAGGATTGAGGTTTTATGACATCTGAAATTAATACAGAGGGGAATGTTACGATGACAACTATGAATAGTGAGGGAACTCAAGCAAGCGAAATCTTAAATGTTGTTACTACACGGAAAGTGCGAGAGAAATTTGCAAAAGCTCAGGCCAAACAGGTCAATTAGCAAAGGTCATTAAAATGGTATTTGGTACTGGCGGTGTAAATCAGGAAAATCAGCCGACACCACCAGATGCAAGTGATACAGCATTAAAGAATCAAACATATGAAAAGAACTTAGATTCTACAGAGTTTCCAACAACCACAACTTGCCGTTTTAAATGCACGTTGACTGGTGAAGAGTGCAATGGTCAAGAAATTAGCGAAATAGCCCTAAAGGATGAAGAGGGGGATCTTGTGGCAATCAAAACTTTTGGCAAAAAGACTAAAGATGCAGAGTCGACATTTGTATTTGAATGGGATGAAGAATTTTAAAGGAGTTGGTATAGATGGCTAATTATGAATTGGATATTCCTTTTAGCACTACAATGAGGAAACTTGACCCTAAGGAACCAAACCATGCTGATACGGCATTTAATCCGCACTTTAAGCAATTAGTTAATAATGATAATTCCATGAATGCGAGATTGACTGATGCAGAAAATGGATTGGTCAGTCATAAACATACCAAAGCACAAATTACCGACTTTCCCAGTAGTCTACCCGCCGATGGCGGTACCGCAGCAACTTGTTCTGGGAATGCTGCTACGGCGACTAAACTAGCTACAGCTAGAAGTATTGCTTTGACAGGTGATGTTACAGGCAGTGCCACCTTTGATGGGTCTAGTAATGTCTCCATAACTGCGACTGTAGATTCAACTAAACATGTTCATACCAAAGCGCAAATTACTG
>NZ_JAJHJB010000036.1:0-46069 GCF_020819555.1 Pelosinus baikalensis | reverse complement strand
ACGGTGGTGTGAGAGGTCGCTGGATAAAATAATTATTCAGCTCCTACTCGATTATAATGACCACAAAGGCACAATGCCGCGATGCGGCACACAAAGGAGAACACGAAAATATAAAATAGAACCCTTTGTGTCCTTCGTGTCTTTGTGGTTCGATTCGTTTTATAGGTTTTAAAGAATGCGTTGGTATTCGGCTACATGACAAATAGATTTTCTTACTATTTTTATTCTTTATCTAGTTTCACAATATTGTATTATTTTTGCAATAGTATGTAATTTAATTCACTTGAGCTCTATACAAACCTATGAGAAGAGAGTTATAATTGTTAGTAGGATTAACACATACTAAAAGCAAAAGAATGTACAAACTTTAGGAGGATGATGTCAGGATGAAAATTACAGTTGTTGGTGCTGGTAATGTAGGCGCAACCTGCGCAAATGTAATTGCACAAAGAGAATTAGCAAGCGAATTGGTATTATTGGATATCAAGGAAGGGGTTTCCGAAGGTAAATCATTGGATATGATGCAAACTGCAACCTTGCTTGGTTTTGATACTAGGGTTACTGGTAGTACCAGTGACTATAGTAAAACTGCAGATTCCGATGTAGTTGTAATCACTTCTGGTATTCCTCGCAAACCTGGTATGACGCGTGAAGATTTGATCGGCACCAATGCAGGTATTGTTAAAGGTGTAGTTGATAATATTTTAAAATATTCCCCTAAGGCTATCTTTGTAATCATTAGTAATCCAATGGATACAATGACATATCTTGCATTAAAAGCAAGCGGTCTGCCTAAAAATCGTATCATTGGTATGGGCGGTATTTTGGATAGCTCTCGCTTCAAGTGTTATTTGAGCCAAGCTCTTAAAGTTCCTGCTACTGACATTCATGGTGTAGTAATTGGTGGTCATGGCGATACTACAATGATTCCTTTAACTCGTTTTGCTACATATATGGGTATTCCTGCTGCTGAATTATTAGATGCAGCAACATTAGAAAAAGTAGCTGCTGATACGATGGTTGGCGGTGCTACATTAACAGGTTTATTAGGTACTTCTGCTTGGTATGCTCCTGGCGCTGCAGGTGCTTTACTAGTAGAAGCAATCGTTCGCGATGAGAAGAAAGTATATCCATGCTGCGTGGCTTTAGACGGCGAATATGGACAAAAAGATATCTGCTTAGGCGTTCCAGTTGTAATCGGCAAAAATGGTTGGGAAAAAGTTGTTGATTATAAATTAAATGCAGAAGAACAAGAAAAATTCAATAAGAGCGCTGACGCTGTTCGTAAAATGAATGCAGTATTAGTGGATCTGAAAGTAGTATAATAAAAAAAATAGAAGACAAGCATACAAAAATTACCCTCTCTGCAAATTTCAGCAATGAAATAAGCAGAGGGGGTATTTTCTGTTTTAGCAATTGAAATGAAGCAGATTTAAAATAGAAGGATTCTATGTACTGTCAGCCGAAAAGATAAAAAGCCGCTTTATTTTTACAAGAAGGAAGTGTAATGATGCAACAAATGCATACAATACTAGAAACAGATTGGGGTTACATGAACGCTGTCTGGACAGATATAGGACTGTGGCAGCTTGATTTTCCTTTAAAAACAAAACCTCAAGAACCAGAGGGTACTGCCACGGCAGATGTTGATTTATGGTCAGAGCAATTGAGAAAAGAGCTAAACATGTATTGGCGTGGGTTTGTTGTTCATTTTGGTGTACCCATTGATTGGCGTGGTTATACTTCTTTTCAAAAATCTGTGCTTACTTATACGGCAGCTATTCCCTATGGTCAAACCATTTCCTATGGAACATTAGCCAAAGAAATAGACAATCCAAAGGCTGTGCGGGCGGTAGGGGGAGCGTTACATATCAATCGTGTACCAATTGTAATACCCTGTCACCGAGTGATCGGCGCTAATGGCAGCCTGACAGGATTTGGCGGGGGAGTTGAATTAAAACAAGCTCTGCTATTGTTGGAAAGCGGTATTGCTGAATCATAACGTCTCATTGTACCAATCAGGGGGTTAAGAAGTCTTGATAAACAATGAAAGACTTGATTAGATGAAAAAAATATTGTCAATAATTTGTCCTACGGTATATAATAAAAGGCAGTGTTATTTAATGAGTTATAGATGATGAGGAGGGTCAAGGCGTGTGCGGTTTTCTGCTGCGTATGATTTTAAATGGTGTATTATTGTTTTTGCTTACCATAAAATTACCTGGGATCTTCGTTGATACCTTAGGCGGTGCATTGCTGGGGGCTGTTGTTATTGGATTAGCCAATAGTGCTGTAAGACCCTTGCTTGCGTTGAAAACGAAACCTTTAAATTGGTTCACTTTAGGTGGATTGACTTTTTTTATGAATATATTGACTCCTATGTTAGTAATAAAAACCTTACCAGGTTATCAAATTTACAGCATGGCTGCACCTGTGACAGGTGTATGTTTAATGACCCTTTGCAGTTGTACTTTATCGAAAGTAATCAAGGACCGATAACGAGATAGCGGAGGTTATTGCATGGCAATTAAATTAGTGGCAGTAGATATGGATGATACATTGTTGGATGGAACTCTAAAAGTTTCACCGCGCACTTGTGAAGTGATTCAGAAGGCTCATGAACAAGGGGTTCTTGTAACAATCGCTACAGGCAGAATGTTCAGCTCGGCAATGCCTTTTGCCCAAGAACTTAATATACGGACACCGATTATCACTTATAATGGTGGTATGATTCGGTCTGCTTTTACCAAGGAAATGTTATTCCATAAGACCATTTCTCCAGAAGTAGCTGGCAAAATTGTAGAGTTTTTTCATGAAAAGGGCTGGTATCTGCAATCACACATGAATGATGAATTATTTGTAGTAGAACGCAATGAAAAGGCGAAGCTTTATGAGTCGATAGCGGGTATTGCGGCAGTTCCTATTGGTGATACGTTTTATTCCATGCGGCACGAGCCTACTAAAATGCTGGCGATAGCTGAACCTCATGAAATACTTGAGATACAAAGAAAAATCAATAATGAGTTTGCTGGAGACATCTATGCGGCCTCTTCTAAATCGAATTATTTAGAAATGATGCACCCCAGTGTCAATAAAGGGCATGGTTTAGAATTACTAGCACAGAGCCTAAATATTACCCGTGAGGAAGTAATGGCAATTGGTGATTCGAATAATGATATTCCAATGCTTGAATATGCTGGTTTCGGTGTAGCTATGGGAAATGCAACTGATAAAATAAAAGCGGTTGCTCAAGCTGTTACTGGTCATCACAATGCCCACGGCGTAGCCGAGGCCATTGAAAAATATGTATTAAAGTAATAAAAAACTTCGTTCTTAGGAAAAATAAGAGCGAAGTTTTTTATTACTTGACAGCCAGAGCTACAGACGTTATTAAAGTATGATTTTGGTTACTATAATACTAAAAAGTATGTACTTGTAAAATAGTGATCGATACTATAGAATGAAGCCATGAATTGGTATAATTTTGAATCTTATTAGATTGATAATTTTATGAATAGATGAAAGGATGGTATATATGTTATTTACTCCTATTTCCTTTAAAAACCTGACATTAAAGAATCGGATTGTTATGCCGCCCATGTGTATGTACAGTGCGGCAGATGATGGTATGGTGACGGACTGGCATGTTATTCATTATGCCACAAGGGCCGTAGGGCAAGTGGGGCTGATTATTGTAGAAGCTACTGGTATTGAACCTCGTGGACGTATTTCCAATCAGGATTTAGGTATTTGGGATGATGCCCATATCCCAGGTCTTAAAAGAGTGGTTAATCAGGTTCATGCTCAAGGGGGGAAAATTGGGATTCAACTGGCTCATGCAGGCAGAAAGAGCGGCGTTGTTAATAGCACACCCGTAGCACCTTCCGCTATTGCTTTTAGCGAAGAATACGCCTTACCTAAAGCTTTGAGCTTACAGGAAATTAAAGAAGTCGTTCAAAAATTTGCCCAGGGAGCAAAGCGGGCAGTCGCTGCTGGCTTTGATATTCTTGAAATTCATGCAGCTCATGGGTATTTGATTAATGAATTTTTATCGCCGTTAACCAATACTCGTACTGATGAGTATGGAGGAAGCCTGGAAAAGAGAGTGCGTTTCTTAGAAGAGGTTCTGCTTGCCGTCAAACAGGTCATTCCGCGGGAAATGCCAATCACTGTTCGGGTATCGGCAGATGACTACCATCCAGAAGGAAACACACCGGAACTTGTGGCTGCTATGCTAAACCTGGTGAAGCATCATGGTATTGATGTGGTCAATGTAAGCTCTGGCGCTGTTATATCGGCAATGCCACGTGCCTATGCTGGATATCAGGTTGCCATGGCACTTACGATTAAAGAGAAAACGCAGCTGCCTGTATTGGCAGGAGGGCTCATTACAGAGCCTGCTCAAGTTCTACAAATGCTTAAGGCTGGTATCGACTTGGTATACACAGGCAGAGAATTGCTGCGAAATCCTTATTGGCCTTTGCAGGCCGCCCATGTGCTGCAGGAAGAAATACAATGGCCCGAAGCCTATGTGCGAGCCAAATAGTAAAATAGAAAAAATAGAGATTATCGTAAAGATAGTCTCTATTTTTTATCCGCGAATTTTGCTACAAAATAATTTACATTTTGTAGCGATGAGTGTATGATAATATTGTTAACCTTTAATTAATAATTAGTTTACCGAATGAGGATATAAGGTTTTATGAACCACTGAAACACATGCCATTGATGTATAAATAGATGACGTAACCGCAGAGGCGCAGAGTGCGCTGAGCGAAGTTTGCAATAATCTATTTTTTCTCTGCATCTCTGCGGTTAAAAACGATACATTCGTTTTTTTATTTAAACAATACGTTAACCTGAAAATATTACTGGTTAACAAAAAGGGGGATTCCAGCATGTACTATAATACTCGAAGATTGACGGAGACTGCGCTGCTGACTACTTTGATTACCGTTTCTGGTGCGATTAAACTGCCTGGCTTCATTCCAGGTACAGAGTTTCAATTATCAGCTCCTTTGGCGGTGGCTATCTGTGGGGTTTTTGGCTTTACCAAGTACATAACGGCAGGTATATTATCGAGCCTCATTGGACTTATATTGGGTACCCAGAATTTGCTGAATGTGGGTATTGCCATGATTTTTCGCTTAGTCGTAGGCATTTGTGTGACTGCTTTAGGGACATCATGGCCTGTGTTAGTGGTGGCAGGACCCTTAGGATCCAGCGTGGCTCGTCTGGCTCTTGGAGGAATATTGGGTAAGGGAGCAATACCTCTTTTGCTGGCAGCAGTTCCAGGTATGATTTATACAGCACTGACTGCTTGGCCTCTTACTTTATTATTAAAGAAGGTGAAGCTGCAGACGGAGAAGGTGGTACAAAGTGTACAGCGTTAGAATGCGGGCGGCCCAGGGAGGACGGCATGAAGAGGGCGGGCGTCATATTTCTGGTGCAGAGCGGATCGTTCCTTATGATAAAGTGGAGCAGACAGCTGCTGGGATGCTGGAAAGAGCCTTCACTCACAGTCGGGGGCAGGCTGATTTTATTAATATTACGATAGAAACAGTACAGCCCAGTAGGATACAACAAGTACCTTTGCTGCCTGTTTATCCTTCTTCCTCCCTTACGGTAGAGGAAGGGCATAAGGCAGCAGAACATGCATTAGTCGCAGCAGGGGTAACTTCTAGTGGGGCAAAGCAAGGGATTCTAAGCTTGTTGTCTTTAGCTGACAGTATGCGCGGAGCCATGTTGTTATGTGCTGTTACGGGTCAGCGTCTTGATCATACAAAAGACAGAGGCATTCGGGTATCTCGTATGGATATTGAAAACGAAGATGCATTGATTGATAGATTGGTAAAGCAGGGGATTCACAATTTGCATGTACAAGAAGCGCTAGTGCTGGCAAGTAAAGTAGCTGCTGGTCCTGGTGTAGTAGCTGAACTTTGTTGGTCTGATGATCCTGAATATACAACGGGGTATGTTGCTTCTGCTAAGGGATACATTCGCATTCCCCATTGCAAACCCTTAGGAAATCCTGTGGGCGGGCGAATTTTTTTTGTAAATCCTACTGCGGATAGATCCCTTTTGGAGAATTATTTACAGCACCAGCCTGTGCTTGTAACACTATAAAGGACAAGGTACAATATGGAATTTTGTAAAACATATCTTTTAAAGGTTCAGGAACAGAATTTATACCGAAAGCCAGTGATCTATCGATTCTTAGATGCGGTTCACGTAGAGCTGGAAGGTAAAAGCTATTTATCATTATCGACGAATAATTATTTAGGATTAACCCATTCTTCTGCTATACAGCAGGCAGCTATAGATGCTATTTCTCAGTATGGCACAGGATCAGGAGGAGCCAGGCTGACAACGGGGAGCCATCCTCTGTATCAAAAGTTAGAACAAGGGCTGGCAGCCTTTAAGAAAACGGAAGCTGCTGTAGTTTTTAATACAGGTTATATGGCCAATGTAGGAGTGATTAGTGCTTTATCTGGTAAGGGAGATGTAATCTTTAGCGATGCACTTAATCATGCCAGCATCATTGATGGCTGCTGCTTGTCTAAAGCTCATAGGGTGGTATATCGTCATGGGGATATGGATGATTTGGCAGAGAAACTAAAAGATACGCCTTGCTCAGGCCGGCGTCTCATTGTTACTGACGGGGTATTCAGTATGGATGGTGATATTGCACCTCTGGATGATATTGTTGCCTTAGGAGAAACCTATGAGGCTATGATTATGGTGGATGATGCCCATGCAGTAGGGGTCTTGGGGCATGGGGGCTGCGGTACGGTGGATCATTTTGGCCTGCAGGAAAGGGTCGATATCCAAATGGGAACACTGAGCAAGTCCCTGGCATCAGAAGGTGGTTATGTAGCTGGCAGCCAAGCGCTAATTGCATACTTGATGAATAAAGCTCGCAGTTTTATTTTCTCTACCGCTTTATCTCCAGCGACAGTAGGGGCCGCTCATGGGGCATTGATGGAGTTGCAAAATCACCCAGAGCTGGTTGAGACTGTATTACAGAATGCTCAATATGTACGAGAGGCACTAACTTTTGCTGGCATACCTGTGGAAGGAAATATGACTCCTATACTGCCGATTATGGTAGGAGAAGCAGCCCTTGCGGTAAAGATGGTTGAGTTATTAAAAGAAGAAGGCTTACTCGTATCAGCCATTCGCCCGCCGACAGTACCCCATGGCAGCAGTCGATTGCGCCTGACAATATCCGCTGCCCATGACAGGAAAGAATTAGCCCAAGCGGTGGAAAGCATCATTGCAGTGAGTAGAAGGGTAAAGCTAATATAAGTGATGTTAACAAATGACTGAACTATGTTGTGAGGAGCAAATATAAGATTTTACGAACCACAAAGGTCACAATGCCACTGACGCGGCACACAAAGGAGTGCGCAAAAAATAAGTTATAAATAACCCCCTTTGTGACCTTTGCGTCTTTGTGGTTCAATTTCGTTTTTTATCCTATCTTTTCTCTGTGGTTCATTATGCTTTCTCCAGCTTATAGGTATTTATATTTTAAAATAGGACGAGGTGATAGTATGGCTGGTTTATTTATTACAGCAACGGATACAGAGGTTGGAAAGACTGTGATTACAGGAGCCATTGCCGCAGCGCTCAGAGGGCGGGGCTGTGATGTAGGCGTTATGAAGCCGGTGGCTTCCGGCGGCGTAGCGGATCGAATGGGAAACATTATGGCAGAAGATGCTGCTTTTTTGATGCAGGCAGCAGGTATTGATTCAGAGGAAAGCCGATTGGTGAACCCTGTATGTTTGGCTCCTGCCCTAACCCCTGCCGTAGCAGCTGCCATTAGTGGCGTAACAATCAATATACAGGATTTTATTACCTCCTTTCAGCAGTTAACTCAGCTTCATAACCCCGTTATTGTAGAAGGTGTAGGAGGGATCGTTGCTCCATTATGGAAGAAATACACAGTGGCTGATTTGATGGCTGAATTAGCACTGCCTGTTATTGTGGTTGTCAGGCCTAACCTTGGAACCATAAATCATACGGTATTGACAGTCGAATATGGACGCAGCCGTGGGTTAGATATAGCAGGAATCATAATAAATGGCTGGAAGCAGGATCATGCGGGTATTTTAGAAACCTCTAATGAAGAGTATATAAAAGAAATGACGGGATTACCTATTTTGGGTAAGTTCCCTTATGCTCCTGGGATCAGTGTGCCCAAGGGCAAAACCGCAGGTTTAGCACAGTTAGCGGAAGAACATTTACAGATGGATGCAATTATCGAAGTGATAAGGGGGAGGAAAGAGTTATGAGCAGTATAGAAGAAAAGGATAAAGAATTTATCTGGCATCCTTTTACGCAAATGCAGGAATGGGTGGCACAGCCTCAGATGGTGATTGAAGCAGCGGAAGGTATCAAGCTCATTGATGATCAGGGCAATAGCTATTATGATGGTGTATCTTCTTTATGGGTCAATCTTCATGGGCATCGTCATCCTGTCATTGATCAGGCGATTATTGAGCAATTGGGGAAAGTCGCTCATACTACCATGTTAGGCTTGGTGAATGTGCCAGCAGCCCAGCTCGCCGAAGAATTAATGGCAGTTGTACCCCAGGGGTTAAAAAAGCTGTTTTACTCTGATGATGGTTCTACAGCTGTAGAGATTGGGATTAAAATGGCATTTCAATATTGGCAGCTAAAAGGTAAGCCTAAAAAACAAAAGTTTATTACCTTAGCCAATGCTTATCATGGTGATACAGTTGGTACTGTTAGCGTGGGAGGTATTGATTTATTTCATCGCATTTTTTCGGCACTCTTATTTGAAACCATCCAGGCTCCAGCTCCCTGCTGCTACCATTGCAAATTATCCTCAGGGGCAAAGCTGTGCGGTATGGCCTGTAGCAAGGAAGTTGAGAAAATCCTGGAAGAAGGACATGAGGAAATTGCTGCCATTATTGTGGAGCCTTTGGTTCAGGCAGCAGCAGGTATGTTGACTCAGCCCCCTGGCTATTTGAAGCGGCTGCGAGAGATAACCAAGAAATATAATGTATTGCTGTTGGTGGATGAAGTCGCGACAGGTTTTGGACGTACTGGCAAAATGTTTGCTTGTGATCATGAAGAGGTGTCCCCTGATTTTATGATGGTAGCAAAAGGTATCACAGGGGGATATTTACCCTTGGCAGCTACTTTTATGACAGATGAAATTTATAATACCTTCTTAGGAGATTATGCACAGCAGCGAACTTTTTACCACGGACATTCCTATACAGGAAATCCGTTATGCTGTGCCGCGGGGCTGGCTAATTTAAAAATATTTCGAGACGAGAACGTGTTAGAGAATCTTCAAGGGAAAATAGAAGCAGCTCGCAATAAACTAGCTGGCTTTACTTTGAAACATGTAGGGGATATCCGTCAGCGGGGTTTGATTATTGGCATCGAGCTCGTGGAAAATCCCCAAGAAAAGATTCCCTTTCCTTGGGAAATGGCGGTTGGGGCTAAGGTTTGCAAAAAGGCCCGTGAACATGGTTTAATCATTCGCCCCATTGGCAGCGTAGTAGTGTTTATGCCGCCTTTGGCAAGTACAATCACCGAAATTGAGCATATGCTGGATATCATTTACCTGTCCATAAAAGAAGTTACGGAAGATGAACAGCTGCAATATGGTGCCAGAGATGTAGCTGCAGTTATGATATAAGAGTTTTCATAAAAAAAATGCTGATGCGTCCTTTAAAATATATAAAACAATTCGAACCACAAAGACGCAAAGGACACAAAGGGTCTTATTTATATTTTTCGTGTACTCCTTTGTGTGCCGCCGCAGCGGCATTGTGTTTTTGTGGTTCATAATTTCTTATATTTTTTTCACTTGCAAAATTTATAAAATCTAGTAATAAAGAAAGAGTGCATAAATTAGATGCGCTCTTTTGCTTTTTTAGCGGATTTGCCATATAATTGAAAGATAATATAGGTAATAAGGAGGGCGAGAGTATGAAAATTGTCGCTGATTTACATATTCATACGGTAGCAAGCGGTCATGCCTATAGTACGATATTGGAAAATGTGACTGCAGCAGCAGAAAAAGGTCTTGAAATGATTGCAATTACGGATCACGGTCCAGATATGGCAGGAGGCCCTCATGCCTATCACTTTGGCAATTTAAAAGCAGTACCAGCTGAATTATTTGGTGTTCGTATTCTAAAAGGGGTAGAGGCGAATGTGATTGATCATGAGGGGAATTTAGATTTGGCAGAAGACCGGCTCGCCAGCCTTGATATTGTATTAGCTGGCTTGCATACAGTTTGTTCCCCAAACGGCTCTGTGGCCGAAAACACACAGATGATGGTTAATGCCATGAAAAATTCTTGGGTGGATGCGATTGTTCATCCAGGTAACCCTGAATATTTGGTGGATGCTGAGACGATTGTAAAAGCGGCTGTAGAATATGATGTAGCTTTAGAGATTAATAATAGTTCTCTTAAGGTATCTCGCGTGGGCAGTAGACCTTATTGTGAAAATATTGCTGCCTTGGCGAAACAGTATGGGGCGAAAATTATCCTGGGGACGGATAGTCATTTTGCCTTGGCCATAGGAGATTTCAGTAAGGCCATTGAAATATTGGATAAATATAAAATTTCCCCTGATTTAGTGATCAATACATCGATTGAAAATGTGCTGCGTCATTTAAATCGTCGTTCCAATCGAAAAAGCAGCGTGAATTAGTGACTTGGAGGTGTAGAATATGGACGATGTTCGTTTGGTGATTATCACGGGCATGTCAGGTGCAGGTAAGACTCAGGTGGTGAGAACCATGGAAGATCTGGGATATTTTTGTGTGGATAATTTGCCTCCTATGCTGATTCCTAAATTTGCCGAACTTTGCACCCAATCGGCAGGGCGGGTCAATAAAGTCGGTTTAGTAGTGGATATTCGTGGGCGAGAGTTTTTTGATACCCTGATACAAGCTTTAGAAGATTTAGAAAAGCAGGGCTATCGTTATGAAATGCTTTTCTTAGAAGCTTCTGATGAAACCCTAATCCGGCGTTATAAGGAAACCAGGCGTCGGCACCCTATGGCACCCCATGGCCGTATTATAGAGGGGATTAGCCGTGAACGAGAAAAAATTGACCACGTAAGAGGACGAGCTACGCAAATTATAGATACATCGGAATTAAGCACTGCCAAGCTCAGGGAAAAAATCACTGGGCTCTTTACCAGTGAACATGAACAGCAGCGTATGAATATTACCGTTGTCTCTTTTGGATTTAAATATGGCATTCCTTTAGATGCAGATATGGTTTTTGATGTACGCTTTTTGCCCAATCCTTTTTATGTCGAGTCTTTGCGCCGCAAAAGCGGAGCGGTAGCGGAAGTGGGCGAATATATTTGGAAATGGCCGATTACACAGCAGTTTATGGAACAGGTTTCCGGTTTTGTAGACTTTTTAGTGCCTAATTACATCAAAGAAGGAAAAAGTCAGCTTATCATTGCTATTGGTTGCACTGGCGGCATGCATCGCTCTGTATTTGTCGCTGGTAAAATCTACGAAGGTTTAAAGAACAAAGGCTATAAAGTAAATGTAGATCATCGGGATATTAAGCACAATGTTTTAGAAGCACCTGTTGAGGGGTAACATAGTATAGATGAAGATACATTGCTGAAAAAGCGACGAGTAGTAGTGGTGAGATAGAAATTGAGGTGTAATATATATGCACTTTTTAAAGTGGATGTACCCAGGCATTAAGGTGAAACGGTGGCTGTTATTATTTTCTATGGGTGTTATCATAGCCAGTATGGGGCTTGCCATCGTATTCAATTATAAATATGTAGGTAATTTTGAAGAGACGATTTTCAGAATGGTGTACCTGACGACGGGCAGGTATTATTATGCGGTTACGACCATTGTGGGGATCTTTATTATTGCAGGTGGCTTGGTCTTGATGACGCTGGCCACCAAGCAGATTATTGCTTCGGTGATCAGTGTACTCATTCCCGACGGGTCTGAACGATTGATCGAGCTCATTTTTCAGAAACGTAAACTCAATCGGGGACCAGCAGTGACGGTTATTGGCGGTGGAACAGGCTTATCCGTACTGTTAAGAGGTATTAAGAGTGTAACCAGTAATATCACAGCGATCGTTACGGTTGCTGATGATGGCGGTTCTTCTGGGCGAATACGGCAGGATTTGGGCATGATTCCTCCAGGAGATTTGCGAAACTGTTTGGTGGCATTAGCAGATACCGAGCCACTGATGGAAAAACTTTTTCAGCACCGATTTGGCGGTACAGGGGGACTGGCGGGACACAATTTTGGCAACTTATTCATCGCTGCGATGACAGAAGTACTAGGAGATGTAGAGCAGGCTTTAAAGGAATCCAGTAAGGTTTTGGCGGTACGGGGTCGAGTATTGCCGGCATCGACCCAAACAGTACGGTTATGGGCTAAAATGACGGATGGCAGTATCGTGGAAGGCGAGTCGCAGATTCCTCTTGTCAATAAACGGATTGAAAGAGTGTATTTGCAGCCGGAAGAAACCATGCCCGTGGAAAGCTCTCTGGAAGCCATACGAGATGCAGACGCCATCATTTTAGGACCTGGCAGCTTATATACCAGTATTCTTCCTAATCTGTTGGTGCGGGGAGTGGCCGAAACATTGCGAAAAAGCCAGGCTGTCAAAATCTATATCTGCAATGTAATGACTCAGCCCGGAGAAACAGATGGCTATAGCGCATCAGAGCATGTGCAGGCGATTTTAGACCATGTAGGTCCTGGAGTTATTGATTATGTTGTGATCAATAATCAAAATGTAGCAGAAGAATTGCAGCAAAAGTATGCGGATCAAGGGGCCTATCCTGTAAAAAACGATGCAGAGAAAGTGGAAGCAATGGGGATCAAAGTGACCCAGGCAGATGTAATTAATGAGACGAATTTAGTGCGCCATGATCCTCTTAAATTGTCTCGAACCATTGTTTCCATGATCTATAAGCTTAAGACCAACTCGGAGCGTATGCGATTATTGGATTATTATTTAATTGCGGAAAGTATCAAGGATCTTAAGAAAACGGAGCGCTGAGTTTTGCGGCGTTAAGGCAAAGCAGCTTTACGGGGGTGAAGTAGATTGGCTTCTTATTCTGCTGAAGTAAGAAATGAATTGGCTCGGATCGTAGAGGAGCAAGAGTGCTGCAATATGGCAGAGTTGGCCTCTCTGATTCGTATGGGCGGTACCATGTTAATTGGCGGCAATAGTAATCTCGGGATTAATTTTACTACGGAGAATGCTGCTGTAGCACGTAAAGCTCTCACCTTGATTAAAAGTGGCTTTCATTTAAAAACAGAAGTTGTTGTTACCCGTGGTCGTCGTTTAAAGAAAAACAATTCCTATTTGATCAAAGTAGTGCCATCACCAGTGGTTACAGAGTTGTTAGCAGCTTTAGGGATTATGCGGGGCGAAAATTTGAATGTAAGCAGTGATAGCGGTATTTTGCGAAAATCCTGCTGTCGCCGTTCCTATTTACGAGGTGCTTTTTTAGGCGGTGGCTCTGTAAACAAGCCAGAAGGGGATTATCATCTGGAATTGGTTACAGGTAATTTAGACTTTGCAAAAGCACTCGTACGTTTGATGAAGTTTTTTTCCTTGCCTGTTGGAATGACAGAGCGTAAAAATGATTATATTGTTTACTTAAAAGATGGTGATGCCATTATTGATTTCCTGCGGCTGATTGGTGCTCATAATGCTCTTTTGACCTTTGAAAATGTTCGCGTAGTAAAGGGCATGCGTAATCAAGTCAATCGGCTGGTAAATTGTGAAACGGCTAACCTTCAGAAAACGGTGAATGCAGCGGTACGCCAAGTAAAATGTATTGAACTCATTGCCCGGCAAAAAGGGCTTGATAAACTGCCCCCGTCTCTACTTATCGTTGCTAAGTTGCGACTCGCCCACCCAGAAGCTACCTTGCAGGAACTGGTAGATGCTATGGATGGCAGGGTAGGGAAATCGGGAATGAACCACCGGCTGCGAAAAATAGAACAGATTGCTATGGAGTTGGAACATGAATAAATTTTTGGCATTTGGTGTCCTTGTTATGGTAGCGATTTTAGGCTGGCTGTTTTGGCCCACGAATGCTGTACCGATCTTAGCTTACCATCAGGTGGGTGAAGTGGATGAGGAGATTTACAGTGTGACTGCCGGTCAGTTTGAAGAACAAATGAAATACCTAAAGGAAAATGGATACCATGCTATTTCTCTAGAAGACTTATTTAATTCTTTTACTGGAAAGACAGTCTTACCTGAAAAGCCTATTGTGATTACCTTTGATGATGGATATGCAGACAATTATCTGACTGCACTGCCGATTATGGAACAGTACGGCATGTCAGCCACGGTCTTTGTTGTACCAAGCTTAATTGGTACAACAGACTATTTATCCTGGCAGCAGGTAATTGGCATGCAGGAAAGGCACACGGAACTTGGCTCCCACACCATGTCCCATGTGGGGATGAATGAAATTAATGCTGCAGAACAGCAGCGGGAAGCGGCGGAATCAAAAGTGGCTTTGGAAAGACAGATTGGTACCCCCATTCAATTTTTTGCCTATCCCTATGGGCAGTTTTCGAAAGGTACGCAACAAATATTAAAAGAAACGGGATACCGAGGTGCTTGCTCCGGCCTTGCTGGATTAAATGATGCAAATACCGATTCCTATGCATTAAAGCGTATTAATATGCCTCAGCCCAAATATGGCTTGTGGGAGTTTCGCTTGCGCCTCTTTAGAGCCCATTTGTACAGTAAATTAGGATTATAAAAAATGAGTCAGAACCATAATTGTTATGGTTCTGACTTATTTTTTTTACCAAATATGGAATACTAGCATGGTAACTGGAAGATAAGTGGGAGGATAATATGAACGAACAGGATGTAATCGTCCAGCAGACAACATATAGAAAAAGGTTTTTTCAGGTACTACATATCGTTACGTCTATGAAGGTTGCAATGGCATTGCTTATGCTATTGGCTGGGGCAGCGATGATAGGGACTGCCATTTCACCTCAGAGATATGATATCTATCATAGTATGGGCTTTCGTTTATTGTTAACCTTGATTTGCGGCAGCACTTTTATTTGCAGCATGAAGCAGCTTGCTGCTTTATGCCTTTCAAATAAATGGCGCCATTTGGCTCCTTGGGGGACATTCGCAGTGCACACGGCTATTGTCCTCATTGTTTTAGGAGCGTTATATGGGAATGTCTATGGATTTAGCGAGGAAATCAATCTTCCTGTTGGGAAAGATTATGAAATGAATCAGGAAAAATACAGGGGTATTGGTGAGCCGTTTACATTACATCTAGAGAATTTTGAAACCCAATATTATGCCGATGGAACAGTCTCAGATTGGATCAGTCACATTCGTATTGAACATAGTGGACAGAATGGATTTACTCAAGAGGTGAAAGTCAATCATCCTTTGATCTACCAAGGGGTAAGCATTTACCAATCTTCTTTTGGGATGGCAATACAAACCCAGTATTTAGATGCTGCTGGTAAGGTGCTGCAGGAAGCCAGCTTGAGTGAGGGACGAGGGATGGTGCTTGAGGGAGATATGATGATTCTGCCAGTGCGGTATGTCGGGGGATTGACTCCTCAAATTATGTACATTGTCTATAAAGGTGGGCGAGAATATGATTGGGGAGCGGCACCTTTAGGCAGCAGCAGATTCATCGGTCCCCAAATGGGAATGGTGAAGTTTATAGAGGCACAGCCTTTTTCGGGGCTGCTCATTAAACGGGACCCTGGAATACCCCTAGTGTGGTTTGGGTTTCTTCTGCTTGCCTTTGGCTTTTTTGCCAGTCTCTATAAAAAACAGTTTTGGCGAGTAATCAAAAAGGATAGGTGAAATCATGTGGGTGCTTTGGAAAAAGAGTTTTTTAATTCTGCTTTTGTTAGTTACTTCTTAGCAAGTTGCTTTAATATTGGACATCTCATTTGGCTGAAGGAAAAGTTTGGGCGCTGGGCGATTGCTTTGACGGTGATTGGCTTTGTAGTGAATACATTAGCGCTGACTTCCCGTACCTTGCAGGCTGGGCGCATCCCCTTCGCTAATATGTATGAATTTGGTATGGCTTTTGTCTGGGGGCTGATTTTTTTCTATTTGTACATTGCTTATCGTTACAAGAATTACTCTCTGGGTGCCTTTGTATTGCCGGTAGCCTTTGTTTTGACAGGCATATTTTCCAGCTTTTATCAAGAGGTTCGTCCTCTCATGCCTGCTCTTAAAAGCAATTGGTTGCTTATCCATGTCATCACAGCGGTTATTGCCTATGGAGCACTGGCGATTTCTTTCGCGTTGGCAATTATGTATTTGTGGCGGCAGCGTATGGAAGAAACGGGTGAACAAGGAGCAGTGACAAGCCTGCTGCCGTCCTTAGCCATATTAGACACCTTAGTGAATCGATGTATTCACTTTGCTGTCCCTTTTCTAACCCTGCTCATTGTAACAGGAGCCGTTTGGGCAGAGTATGCCTGGGGATCGTACTGGCGGTGGGATCCTAAAGAAACATGGTCACTGATTACGTGGCTAATTTATGCGATGTATCTTCATGGTCGTGTGGCGTTAGGCTGGCGGGGTAAAAAGGCAATGAATTGGGCAGTAATTGGTTTCATTACGGTACTCTTTACTTTTATCGGCGTGAATGTATTATTGCCTGGTTTGCATAGTTATGCCTTGTAAAGTTTGAAATAGGAAGGAGTGGGGTGGTTGGATTTAGGAAAATTCTTGGAGCGTAGTTCACTTAAATTAATTTTGCTGGGTATTGTGGTTGCGGTGGTGGGAATGGCATTGTCCGGTGCTGGGTTTGTGTATTCCAGCGGTCCAGATTTTTGTGGCAGCTGCCACTCTATGAATCATGTATATTATACGTGGCAGGGATCAAATCATAAAACCGTAACTTGCAGTGACTGCCATGTTCCTCATGACAATATTCTTTCCATGATGTACGTAAAGGGAGAAAGCGGCATGCGGGATGTATATCATGAATTTTTGCGTGACTATCCTGATACCTTATATTTTACGCCGAAAGGCAAGAGGATTACGGAGGGAAATTGTCTGCGCTGCCATTTTTCTACTGTGGAAAACACAGCCATGGCAGCAGGTGGACAAAGCTGCATAAAATGTCATCGTGGTATCGTTCATGGTCAAAATAGGAGTCCAGGAGGGGTTAGCGTTGAATAGGGCGCAGAAATTTTTAGCCGTATTTTTAGGGATGATGATCGTTTTCTTTGGTGTTATTGTGGTTCGCGTATGGGCTGTTAAACCGCCGTCAACTATGAAATTATCACCTTTAGCTGCTGGCGAATATGATCCGGCTGTTTGGGGAAAAGCATATCCTTTGGAGTACGCCAGCTACCAAAAAAATTTAGAGATGGCAGTCTCACCAACGGGGTATGGAGGAAGCGTAAAAGTACAGAAAGCAGATATGCAGCCTGAAATTTACACTAATTTTAAAGGCAATCCCTTTAGTAAGGATTATACAGAAGACAGAGGACATCTGTATGCCATAGAAGATCTTAAGGAATCCAAGCGTATTGGACCTACTAGCAAAGGGGCATGCATTACCTGTAAAACACCCTATGTGGAACAATTTTATAAGGAATCGGGCTGGGGATTTGCCAATCAGCCTTTAACCGAGCTGCTTGATAAATCCAAGCACCCTGTCAGCTGCGCCAACTGTCATGATCCAGAGACTATGAATCTCAGGGTCATTAATCCTGCCTTCATTGAAGCAATGGGACGGCAAGGCATTGATGTAAATAAGGCGAGCCGGGAAGAAATGCGCAGCTATGTATGCGGACAATGTCATTCGGAATATTATTTTGAACCAGGTACATCACGGGTCGTATTTCCTTGGGATCAAGGGACTACACCTCAGCAAATGTATCAATATTATGCTGCAAAACCCAATGGATTTCAGCAGGATTTTATACACCCAGATTCGAAAACACCCATATTAAAAGCTCAGCATGCTGATTTCGAAGAATGGCAAAATGGTGTCCATGCCAAATTCGGCGTATCTTGCGCGGATTGCCATATGCCTTATATCCGTGAGAATGGACAGAAATATAGTTCCCATTGGATGACAAGCCCTTTAAAAAATTTGGATGCGTCTTGTATGCCTTGTCATCGAGATGGTACAGACCAACTGTATAATCAAGTAAAAGCTACCCAGGATAATGTTTGGCAGTTGCAGCATACTGCTGGATTGAACGTAGCTAAGGCCCATGAGATCATAGCCAAAGCCGGAAATATCACCAATGCCAATCAGACGCAGCTAACCAATGCACGGGAACTATTGCGTCAAGCTCAATGGTACTGGGATTATGTAGCGGCATCTAACAGTATGGGTTTTCACAACTCTGTGCAAGAACTGCATACTCTTGGGCAATCCATTGATTTATCTCATCGGGCAATCGATGCTGCAAATCAATCGGTAGGTGCAAATCAGCTGTAAAATGCACAATAAGACCCGTCAGATGATAAAATGTTACAAAAACTGACATAAGGGTCTTATTTTGTCATTTTACATAAGATTAAGGTATTGGTATAATGATGCTATGTCTTAACAAGGGGGTAGCATATTGAATTGGATTAAGTTTGGCATAGTGCCGCTGATTATGTTTGTAACGTTACATAGTACAGCATTAGCAGTTGATACCTATTCGACTGTTAAATTAGATGGTTTGACCTTGCCGGAATGGCCGGTTGTCGTATCACCTTATGGTGGAAAATTAGTACTATCTGATAGTCCTGAGATGGTGTCTAATGACGGAATTATGTATCAAGATACAGTAAGTGGTGACATTCGTCTGTTCTTTCATCATGTGAATGCAACAGAGGTACCTAAGAAGATAGTGGTATTATTAGAGAATTATGGAAAAGATACAGCTCATATCACGGTAGTACAGCATGGATTAGGTGGTCCAAGTCTTGATTATTTGCAAGTTGGTAAAGAGGTACAGCAGGAATATTTAGAAGGTGGTAATCTGTATCTTATAGAAGTTCCCTGCAAAGAATCAAGAAGTTTGATTTCGTCTCTGGATCACAGTATTGTAGAACCCAATATGCTGGTAAATGGCATGTATGACTTAAAAATTGATCATCCTGTTATCGTAAGGGTAATGATGATGCCTTTAGACGCTGATATTGCAGAATTTGCAGCAAAGGCAAAAGTATTGCCTGCTGATCCTGGTGAGCATCGTTTACGAGGAACTTTTGAAGGCAAAGATCGATTGATTGTTGGTAAACATACTTATGATGGCATGAAAAGTGGTAGCGTTGCTGTTACTCTGGCGGACAATCACCTTGATCAATACGTCAGAGGTATTGATGCTACGGATGGCACGCCAACGTTAAACTATGGAAATTATGGTATTGTATATAAAATATACCTGCCTTCCACTTCTGGTGATGAAATCTCTTACTATTTAAATCCTCGCGGAGGGGAATATGCAGGATGGCTAGGCTTAGAATATCGTCATCAGGATGTACATACGATCCCAACCCCTGCCGATATCATGTCTTTTGGTTCTAATAAAATCAGTGAAAGTGCTTATCTTGGCACCTATGAAAGCGGCAAGTCCCTATGGATGACATTCAGCCCCCCAGGAGCTTCAAATTTACCCATTAAATTAATACTTGAGCCTGAAAAAGTAAAATAATGATGAACCCCCTCCAAGATTCGTTGAGCATTCAGCAGTTCTTGGAGGGGGTTTATCTTGTGGGACGAGGGGACAGGTTCCTTGTCCCACAAAAATGCATGTCATTATCCCAAAAGACCATCCAGCTTGAACAGCACCCCAAAAGTTAGACACTATGGTAAAATAGTAATCTAACGAGAGGGGTGTTTTTTCATGACAAACTACAGCAGTGAATTTAAGCTCAAAACTGTAGAAGCTGTTTTGAATGATGGATGTACTACAACGAAAGCCTCGTCTATGTATGGAGTTAACAAAGCCGATGTGCAAAAGTGGGTAGCAGCCTATCAAGCACATGGATTTGCTGGTATAGAAAAGAAGCGAATAAGTTATTCCGGGGAATTTAAGCAAGCTGTTGTCGAGGATATGCGTGAAAATGGCTTATCCATGCGATAAACGGCTGCAAAATATAATCTTGGCAATCATACCATAGTTGGCAAATGGGAAAGAATTTATCTTGAAAAAGGTGCGCAAGGGCTTTATGTTGAGCGAAGGGGGCAGGGTGTCCGTATAAAAACAGAGCGCTCTCCAAAGCTTTCGAAACAAAAGGAAGAAGACTTAATCGCTGAAAACCAGCAGTTAAGAATGGAGGTTGAGTACCTAAAAAAATTGAATGCCTTAGTTCAAGAACAGGAAAAGTTAGAGAGAAATACAAAGCGCAAGTAATCTATGAGCTAAGGCATAAATTTAAAGTCATTGATCTCGTCAAAATAGCCACAATCGCCCGTAGTACCTACTACTATTATATAAAAGCCATGGCTAAGCCCAATAAATATGCTGAAATACAGGATCAGATTCACACTATCTTTCATGAAAATAAAGGTCGTTACGGTTATCGCAGAATAACAATGGAGCTACATAACCGAGGCTACGGCATTAATCATAAAACGGTGCAGCGATTGATGAAGGAGTTAGGATTATGTTGCGCTGTAAGGCTCAAAAAATATCGTTCTTACAAAGGCGAGATCGGTAAGATATCGCCGAATCTGCTTTGTAGAAACTTTAATGCGAGTAGGCCGAATAGGAAATGGGTAACCGATATCACGGAGTTTTCCCTGCTTGGTCAGAAGATCTATTTATCACCTATATTGGATTTATATAACGATGAAGTCATTAGCTACGCGATCTCTAAGAGTCCGAGATATTCACAAGTCTCAAACATGCTAGATCAAGCATTTGAGAAGATACCGGATCATACTAATCTCATTTTGCATTCGGATCAAGGCTGGCAATATCAGATGAAGGCATACCAACGGTCTTTAACAAAAAAGGGAATCCGTCAGAGTATGTCACGTAAAGGCAATTGCTTAGATAATGCTGTAATGGAAAACTTCTTTGGATTACTGAAAACCGAGTTGTTTTATCTTCAAAAATTTGATTCTATAGAGCAGTTTATTCAAGAGTTACACGATTATATGGATTACTATAACAACCGCCGTATTAAGGTCAATTTAAAAGGAATGAGTCCTGTTAAGTACAGAACTCATTCCCTAAAATCTGCTTAAATTAATTTTGTCTAACTTTTTGGGGTCAATTCAGCTAGGATGGTCTTTTGGGATTGACTTTATTTTAGACTTCAGTCTGTTGAGTAAGTGAAGCGCGCGAAACAAAAAACGATATTATCCGCGGTAAGGCTTGTAGGGATATCAGTGGTACTCATATTTGTAGTATTGTAAAAGAATCTATAAAACGAAAAATTCGTTTTATAGATTCTTTTTTACTTGAAATTAACATTACCGAACTGTCTGCGGGCATCTAATAACAATTCGGTTATTAAATTTAATTTTTCTTTAGTCGCTCGAAAATTAGGAACGCTAACGCTTAGGGCGGCAATTACATTGCCGTTGGACTCCAAAGGCACAGCATAGCAACATAGCCCCTTGGTAATTTCTTCGTATTCTTTAGCAATATGTTCTTTTCTAATTGTTAATAATTGATTATTTAAAATATCGAAATCCGTAATTGTATTTTCTGTATAAGGAATTAAGCCCTTTGGATATAATTTTTTTACTTCTTCAATGTCATAGTTGCTTATTAAAGCTTTTCCTAATGCGGTGCAATATGCGGGAAGTCGTTTTCCGACACGAGAGATAATACGAATATCCAAGCCTACTTCGGGTTCCTCTTTTAAGACGTATAAAACATTGTTTCCTTCTAAAACTCCCATTTGGCAGATTTCTTTAATTTCAGTAACGACATTTTTCATTATGGACTTAGCGAATTCAAGCATGTATTCATCTTGAGAATAAGAAGATCCAATACAAAAAGTGGAAATGCCTAGTTTATAACGAAAAGAATCCTTACCGAGTTGGATGTAATTCATATCAGTCATCGTTTGTAAGATAGGGAAAAGCGTGCTCTTAGGAACCGAGATAGCTTTAGATATTTCTGTAAGAGTTAATCCATCTGCATTAACAGATAAAAGATTTAATATATTTAATACTCGTTCTGTAGGTTTATGAGACATAAATACTCCTTATATAAATAAATTTTGCGTCATTACCATTTTATTGATTTTTAAAAAATTTGTCTACCTAAATATCAATTGTGATTTGCTCGCTAAACATAATCAGGGGTAATGAAAAGTTGAAACACTATTGCGAATAATGGCATAAGTGTGTTATTATCTAATTAATAATTCTTATAGACAAAATTGATTCGTATATAAGAATTATTAACATGCGCATGATTACTGTGATTCGATTTGAAATTTATGTATAAAAGGAGTGGGTAACAGAGAACGAAATCCCATCATGTAGATCGTAGTCTTTGAATGTAATGAAATTGTAAGGAGGGAACTGTTTATGTCAATGAAATCAATTTATGATGTAAAAGATGTATCTTTATATAACATTTACACTCATGCTGAGGGGCCAAAGGGAAAGTTGCCTTTTAGTGAAGAGTTCTTAAGAGAATCGCCAAGTGGACATATTTTTGGAATGACTCTAAATGCTGGTATGGGTTGGAATCCAGAAAGACTTAATGATGATGATGTACTTATTTTAAGTACTCAAGGGGGAATTCGTGGTGAAGACGGCAGCACTGTAGCTGTGGGGTTACATACAGGCCACTACGAATTAGGCTTGCAGATGCGTGCGGCCGCAGATGAATTGGCAAACCAGGGTGCCATACCGTATGCGGCATATGTTACGGATCCTTGTGACGGGAGAAGCCAAGGAACTACTGGTATGTTTGACTCATTGCCTTATCGCAATGATGCTGCAATAGTGTTTAGACGATTGGCGCGGTCTCTTCCAACAAGAAAAGCGGTAATGGGTATTGCTACTTGTGATAAGGGATTGCCAGCGATGATGATGGCATTGGCATCGATGCATGATTTGCCGACTGTTCTTGTGCCAGGAGGTGCAACGCTTCAACCTATAAAAGGTGAAGATGCTGGAACGGTTCAGACAATTGGTGTTCGATTTGCTAGTGATGAAATTTCTTTTGATGAAGCGGCAAGAGTGGGTTGCAGAGCTTGTGCATCTGCCGGTGGTGGGTGTCAATTTTTTGGAACGGCAGGGACCTCCCAAGTAATAGCGGAGTCACTGGGACTCGCAATTACACATTCGGCTTTAGCGCCTTCAGGGCAGCCTATTTGGGAAGAAATTGCAAGACAGTCTGCAAGAGCTGTGATGGAATTGAAGGAAAAAGGTATTAAAACAAGCGATATTATTACTGATAAGGCAATTGAAAATGCAATGGTTCTACATGCGGCATTTGGTGGATCGACAAATTTACTTCTTCATTTGCCAGCGATTGCTTTTGCAGCAAATTGCAAAGTGCCTACAGTAAATGATTGGGCCGCCGTTAATAAAAGGGTTCCTCGTTTAGTAAGTGTTATGCCAGTTGGTCCGGTTAACTATCCAACGGTAAGCGTCTTTTTAGCCGGTGGAGTTCCAGAGGTTATGCTTCGCTTAAGAGAACTTGGTTTGCTGCATGAAGATGTTATGACAGTTACAGGTGATACGTTAGGAGCTAACTTGGATTGGTGGGAAAGATCTGAAAGACGTAAAAAGTGTAGGGAACGTTTAGAAGCATTAGATGGAGTAAATCCTGACGATGTAATTATGAATCCTGCCAAAGCTAGAGAGAGGGGATTAAGATCTACTGTAACATTTCCTGTTGGAAACATTGCGCCGGAGGGATCTGTTGTTAAATCTGCAGCCATTGACCCAACGGTGATTGATGAAGATGGCGTATTCAGACACACTGGCAAGGCGAAAGTATTTACATCCGAAAAGTCAGCAATTAAGGCAATAAAAGATAAAAAAATACAAGCTGGCGATATTATGATTGTTATGGGTGGAGGTCCGAAGGGAACCGGTATGGAGGAAACTTACCAGTTGACTTCAGCATTGAAAAAATTACCTTTTGGCAAACATGTTTCTCTGATTACGGATGCTAGATTTTCTGGTGTTTCTACAGGGGCTTGCTTTGGACATGTAGGACCTGAAGCATTGGTTGGCGGGCCACTGGGTAAATTGCGAGATGGGGATTTGATAGAGATTATTGTTGATGGAAATCAGTTTGAAGGCTCACTTAATTTCATCGGAACAGAAGAAAATCGGCTTTCCTATAATGATGCCGCTGAAGTATTGAAAAAACGAGAGATACATCCAGGAGTGCAGCCAGATCTAGATTTGCCTGATGATACTAAATTGTGGGCGGAACTTCAGTCCATTAGTGGTGGAATATGGAAAGGCTGTGTCTATGATGTGGATAAAATCATCGAGGTTATTGAAGCTGGAAAAAAAGTTTTAGCAGATAAGAAAAGACTTGGCTTCTGAAAAGTACTCAGACGCCGGCAGAAACCTTAGTTGTTATTACTTGGAATCAAGAAAATATTATATTTTCTGATTCCGAGTAGATAATAAATCTGGTATAATTTAGGAGGTATATCCATGCCATTATTAATTGTAGCAATAGGCGTAATTCTATTAATTGCTTTAATTTCTAAATTTAAATTAAATACATTTGTTGCACTCCTGATCGTATCATTTTGTGTAGCACTTACACTGGGTATTCCTATGGAAAAAGTTGTTTCCACGATAGAAGCTGGTATTGGCGGAACGTTAGGGCATATTGCGCTCATATTTGGTTTGGGTGCAATGTTAGGCCGACTAGTGGCTGATGCTGGCGGTGCGCAACGAATTGCAATGACCTTAATTAATAAATTTGGAGAGACTAAAATAGAGTGGGCCGTTGTAGTTTCCTCATTTATTGTTGGAATCGCAATGTTTTTTGAAGTCGGGTTAGTATTGTTGATTCCTATTGTTTTCTCGATTGCAAGAGAAATGAAGGTATCATTATTATCTTTGGGTATCCCAATGCTGGCAGCATTATTGGCCACACATAGTTTTCTTCCACCACATCCAGGTCCTACGGTAATCGCTGGGGAGTATGGAGCTGATATTGGGACAGTTTTGTTATATGGTATTATTGTGGCTATCCCCACCGTTTTTATAGCGGGTCCAATCTTTACTCGACTCGCAAAAAAGATAGTTCCTTCGGCATTTGGAAAGAGGGGAAGTATTGATTCTTTGGGCGATCAAAAAGTATTTAATCTCGATAACACGCCAAGTTTTAATATTAGTTTATTAACAGCCATGTTTCCGGTTATTCTAATGTTGATCGCTACTGGCGTAAAAATGGTATTCGGCAACGCTGGTACAAATGTTGTGTTTAAAGTCATTGCTTTTGTTGGCGATCCATCCGTAGCAATGCTAATTTCTTTAGTGATTGCAGTGTATACTATGGGAATTAACAGAAATATCTCTATAAAAGAAATTACTAGATCCTGTTCGTCAGCAGCAGCCTCTATCGGTATGATGTTATTGATTATTGGTGGCGGTGGAGCTTTTAAGCAAGTGCTTATTAATGGTGGTGTCGGCAAGTATATAGCAGCTATATTTGCTGGGACATCTATGTCTCCAATTCTTTTAGCATGGATTGTTGCAGCGATATTGCGTGTTTCTTTAGGCTCAGCAACTGTTGCGGCGATATCCACTGCTGGTTTAGTTATTCCGATGTTAGCACAATATGATGCTAATTTGGCATTGGTCACCCTTGCAACAGGTTGCGGCAGTGCCATTGCATCACATGTTAATGATGCTGGATTTTGGATGGTTAAGGAATATTTCGGCTTAACTTTGAAAGAAACGTTTGCTACCTGGACATTGTTATCGACAATTACTTCCGTTGTAGGGCTGATATTTATTTTGGCGTTAGATGCAATAATTAAATAGTGACTATCCGAATAGATATTTTAAGGGTAACCAACAAAGTAGATATTTAATTGTAGGATATAGGAGGATTTTGAAATGAATTGTAAATATATTAGTCCGATTTTGACATCGATCAATGCCGATGGTATGGTAGATTATGAAACGATGCATAAGCTGTACGACAAATTGATTGATGCAGGAATAGATGGAATTTTGGTTGGAGGCAGTTCGGGAGAGTTCTATGCTTTTACGTATGAAGAGATTAAGGAATTTATCTTGGATGCGATATCATATATTGGTAAGCGAGCAATTGTGATGGCAGGTACAGGACGTATGGTATACAAAGAAACTGTGGATTTGTCAAATTTGGCTTTAAAGGCAGGTGCAACGTCAGTACTTGTAGTAGGTCCATATTATAGTGCTTGCAACCAAGAGGATGTATTTAACTATTATGATAATCTTTTAACAGATGTAAAAGGACCACTTTATATCTATAATTACGAAGACCGTACTGGTTATGATGTAACAGTGGACACCTTTTTGCGCCTACTAGCTAAGCATGGCCATCTAGAGGGCATGAAAGATACGCATGCCGTGCTTCGACATACTCAAAAGTATATTCAACTCGTAAAATCTAAGTATCCGAATTTCATTATTTATACTGGATATGATAATAATTGCATTCCAACGGTTATTTCCGGTGGCGACGGTTGTATTGGTGCGTTATCTAATGTATATCCGTCTCTATGTGCTGAGGTTATAGAATCTCTTCGCAAGGAAGATTTGAGTCAAATTGTAAAGGCACAACGATTGATTGATGAAAGAATGCGTTTTTATGAAGTCTATACACCATTTAATCCTGTGATGAAATGGGCTATGGCGGAGTTAGGCACAGGTATGCAGGAAAACTGCAAAGCACCATTGACTGCGCTGACTGAAGATACAAGAGCTTCTTTGTCTGGTTTTGCGGATCAGTTATGGCGTAATAAATAGGATAGTAGTGTATTTTAAATGATACAAAGCGGATACATAATTCATTAATCGTTCCAGAAAATTAGCTACTTGAATGTAAAAAAAAGAAGTAGAAAAAATCGATTTACGATTTTTTCTGCTTCTTTTTTTGTTTTGCATCCCAAAATGGTATTAACCGTCGATAATGTTTCCCCATTTTACGAGCTACCTTCTCGTTTATCTCTAAAACATACTGTACAATGTTTTAAGTATATATTATAATCTCATATAGGAAAAGCTGCGTTGCCCAATTAACGTTGCTTTGTAGTATAAAGTAAGTGAAGGAGTAGTACATGGAGTTTATAGAAAAAATTGTTGGAATAGGTAATGATATTTTGTGGTCTTATGTGATTATTTTCTTGTTAATTGTAATAGGGATATATTTTACACTTAGAACAAAGTTTGTTCAAATTCGTTTTGCGAGGGAAATGTTACGTCTCATTGTGGCAAGAGGAAATAATGAGTCTAGTAATAGTATTTCATCTTTTCAGGCTTTTTGTATTAGTACGGCATCGAGGGTTGGTACAGGTAATCTTGCAGGTGTTGCTATTGCCATTGCAGTTGGTGGACCAGGTGCAATTTTTTGGATGTGGTTAATTGCATTGATGGGATCTGCTACAGGGTTTGTGGAAAGTACACTTGGCCAAATATATAAAGTAAAAGATAAAAACGGTTTTCGTGGTGGCCCGGCCTATTATATGGAAAAGGCTCTCCATATGCGCTGGTTAGGCATGATATTTGCGATATTGATTACAATTAGTTTTGGTCTCGTATTTAATTCGGTTCAGGCAAATACAATTGCTGCTGCGCTTAATGAAGCCTTTGGAATTCAAAACTTTGTAGTTGGTCTGGTACTAGCGGTTTTAACGGCGATTATTATCTTCGGCGGACTCAAACGATTAGCCAAAATTACAGAATGGTTGGTTCCTATTATGGCTGGTGGATATATTATTTTAGCATTATATATTATGCTTACCAATTTATCCTCACTACCTAAGGTATTTAGTCTCATTTTAGGAAGTGCTTTTGGTGTAAAAGCTGTAGCGGGTGGCGGGATTGGCGCTGCTATGTTGACGGGTATTAAAAGAGGTTTATTCTCTAATGAAGCAGGTATGGGAAGTGTACCAAATGCTGCTTCAACGGCAGACGTTTCTCACCCTGTAAAACAAGGATTAGTTCAGGCTTTTGGGGTATTTGTTGATACGTTAATGGTATGTAGTGCAACAGCATTTATCATTTTATTATCCGGAGCTATGGATCAGGGGTTAACTGGAGTTGCTTTGTTGCAAACAGCTCTTAGCGAACATATTGGTATATGGGCAAAAGGTTTTATCGCTTTGATTGTATTTTTGTTTGCATTTAGCTCTATTATTGGAAATTATTATTATGGACAAACTAATATTGAATTTATAAAAACCAATTCTACTTGGATATTTGTATATCGCATAATGGTTGTTAGCATGGTGTTGTTTGGTTCCATGGCAAAGATAAGTTTTGTTTGGGATTTAGCGGATCTCTTTATGGCTTTAATGGCACTTATGAATATCATTGTTATTGGAATCCTTGGTAAATATGCTTTTGCAGCTTTGCAGGATTATACCAAGCAAAAAAATGCTGGCAAAGATCCAGTGTTTTATAGCGATAACATTGAAGGTTTAGTGGGAGCTGAATGCTGGAAAAAGAAATCATAACTTAATTAATGAAGCAATTTATACTTCAAGGCGTATATGTAGCTATCTGTGATAGTCGAGTAAAGATCAGTATCGGTTGTGCGTAATTTATGAAAAAAAACGGAACATTATCTCTACTTTTCTTAGGTAATGTTCATGTGCGAGAAAGGCTTGTTTTGCTATACACTTTTTATATTTCGTTCCTTATTCGCATTTAGGACTTGACTTTGATTTGCTGGTCTTTGTCCCTTTAACTTTACTGCTTTAAAAGGATCGAGGCGTTTTTCGACTGCCTCGATCCTTCTATATGTCATTATTTTTTAGGCACTTACATCAAAGGTAGGCGAGTCTACCTTTTGGTCAGTCGTTCCCGCAGAAAACGATCTTCCGTAGATTCTATGCGAAACGTGCCGTTATATTTTTCAGCAATTGCCCGCATATTAGGGATGCCAAGGCCCAGTCCTTTAGGAATGGGTCTTTCCCTGTTTTGGCTGTTTTCAATCTCCAAAAAGATAAACCTATAATGAATTAAAAAATATTAATGAATGAAAATTTACTTCCTCAATATGAAAAACCCAGCCAAATGCAACTGGGTTTTTATTTATATAGGTCGGTCTAGGAAAGATGGGCATCCGTATAATATTGCTTATAATAAAGGGAATTTTTTTAGCCTCTATAGCCAAATTACTGGTATATCACCAGCTAAACATAGAATCTGTCAGTGTTTAAAAGAATCCATTAAGCTTACAATAATGGCCACCATACCGCCTGCAATAAGCGGACCTACAGGTAAACCACGAAAAAAGCAAACACCGATAATTGTACCAACAACTAAGGCCGTTGTTATTTCAGGTGATTCTTTCATAAAGAATATACCCTGACCAGCGACCCAGGGCACCAAGATACCAATAACAATTGCAATCAGACCAACTGGCGCTTTGAACAGGTCTACTACTTCATTACTGATATACGCCCTTGTGCTAACGGACTTAGAACTGCAATCGTCAAGATTATAATGCCAATATTCATACCATAACTCTATATTAAAGGAAAGAGACTTACGAAACCTAGATTTTGAATCAGTAGCAGCACCAATACGGCTATAGCTACCGTATTATTATTGCCGATAATAGGTAACACCAATACTACTAATATAGGAAGGTTGCCCCAATTCATTGAATCACATCCTCACTCATCATTCCCATATCAATATCTCCATATACTTTCGAATACAGCCCTACCATCTTCTCAGTTCTTTCAAATGCTTACACTTACTGGAAAAAGAATATGCTAATATACTACACTCTTAAACCTTTTACTATTCAACAAACAGCAATATCCTGCCTGGCTTATTCAGTCCATTGTCTGATTGTCGTTCAGTTAAACTTATTACATTATTTTCCCCACATGTCAGGGGCCTTTCTGTATCCACATCGATATCAGCCAAGCCGCTACCGACACAATCCCGGAAACTACGAAAGAAACACCGGCAATAAATCCCATCGCTCGGTTTTTTTCGTTTTTCAATTCTTCAATTGACTTTGCAATATCCGGGATCAGTTTCGTGTTTTCCTCTACCTTAACAACCCTTTCACTGACCTTTCCTATGTCTTTATTAAGTGTTGACAGTTCCCGGCTAATCTCTCCATGCAATAAACAAACTTCATTTTCTCCTCCCACTTTCCCACCTCTAATTTCATATTCCTGCCCAGTTAATTATTCAACCATAGAAAGGGAGGTTCTAAAGCCTCGTTTTCCCTGGAAATTTTATTTATGTATAAAAAAAGCCCCGAAGGCTGATCGGCATAACAAAACTGGCACCCATATGACGTTTGAAGGGAACATGCGATTTGGTTGCCTCGTGATATGAGATTTCCCGGACAGGTCGTCGGCTCACGTTATCGCGTGCATACCTTCGTCCTACCCGGGAAAAACAATTACAAGGGATCATAGATAAACTTGCTCTGCATAAAGCAATCTACTGAATTTTAATTTACACAAAATTTACCGAGCTGCTGCAACGATACAAGCTTTTATTCTTCAGGCAAAATATTATACACCATTCCAATAATTTTTGTTTTATCGCCTTTAATATCTAATTGAATGGTTGGAGCAGCCGTTTTTATTGCAACGGGCGGCTCTCCTTCATTTAGAGTAGAGTAACTTGCATATGATATTACTGTATTATCAGGCAATACTAAGTAAGAATATGCATATTGATGATTTGTTTCCTGTCCAAGCCAGCGAGGGCCATGAGATTTTTGTGTTAAAACAAGACCTGTCCCATTTAATGGAACATATTTTCCAAATAATTCATCTGAATAAAATCCAATTAGAAAGTCTCGATTTTCTAAATCATTACCTTTAATTGACATTTTATTGCCATGACAAGTAGTATATAAATAGTATTTACCATCTTTATGAATTACATTAATTCTTTCTATCTCATCGCTAACTAAATTTGCAGTTAACAATGGTTCATGAAATGCGCAATCTGTTAAAATATCATTTGTGAACTCTGCCACTCCAATACAACCATTGCCGTTTAAATCATCTACTGTAGGTTGATAATCAGGTTCAAATGTAGATCGTCCTATATAATCCCGCTTAATCGTATTTTCTGCATCTAGCTCATTACCTGTACAAGCCTCAAAGAATAGATAGTGTTTGTCTGTTTTTAAATCATGAAAATAATGCGGGTCTCTAAAACAATAATTATCCATTAAATCATTCCCACTCTTTAAATTGTGTTGACAAGGAAATTTTTTCGAAAATTCAATCGTTTGTTGTACGGTTTGATATAGAGATCCATCTGGTTCAGCTAACTTATAATGATAAGTTGGTTTTCCAAGTTGCACACCGTTTTCATTGATAGTGATTGGTAAAATTGCAGTTGCAAAGAATTGATCTGACTGCCATGTTCCTGTTTCTTCGTCGTGAAAAGCTTTTGAAACTGTATAGAAAAATTGGACTTTGCCATCTTTACGATATATTGTAGAACCAGACCATTCTTCGGAATCAGGTACTAAATTTTCTTCAAATACATTACCGCCAGCTTTATAATGTAAATCATCTTTACTATAGAAATACATTAATTTAGGTTTTGTAGAACCATCTGCTTTACGACCTAAGGCAATAAAAATTTTATATCCTTCAATATAAGCTATTTCATTCTCCTGATCCATAATAAACCATGAATCCCAAATATGATATTCTTTCATTAAGGGTTTGACTTTGGAGCTGTTGAATAATGGAAATGTATTTGTTTCATCATATTCCATATTACTTGCTTGCTCCCTTGTCCAATGGCTTATCCGTTTTTCTTTCGCTTTCTGTTCGCTTGTTTTCATTTTCATTTCTCCTCTTAGTGTATTTGTAATTTAAACATTACGTTATATAAGAAGATCTAAGCTTTTAAGATGTAACCCTATGGACCTTATTTTTTTCCATTTTAGGGATTTTTGAAGATGCACCCAGTTCAGCTAATGTTGTTCATTTGTTTGGCAGCAATTTTTTTTAAATTATTTAATGCTCTATTCTTAGCTCTATTCACTGATTGTCTAGATATATTTAATTCTTTTGCTAAATCAGTTTCTGACACATTTTGTATATAAATATTGTTAATAATACGTTTTTGATAATTAGGTAGTTTGTCCAATAAATCTAATACATATATACGATTATCTATTAATCTTTGATCTTCTTCTGATGTAGAAAGAATATTTAGGTCTAATGAAGTTTCATTATTTACAATATCCATATATTTTTTAGAAAGCTTTATGTATTTATTCTTAATAGAAATAGAAATATATCCAACAATACAATTATCTTTTTGTAAATTGATATTTTTAAATACCGGGATATACTTTATAATTTCTATTAAAGCTATTATCAAATCACTCTCTGCACCGTCATAATTTAATTGCCTATTATACTTTTTAATTAATGGGTTAAATTTTTCTAAAATTTGCAGCATATATTTTTCATTTCCCATTTGAGCTTTTTTTACTTTATCGCTTAATTCTCCCATGGTAAATCCTCCTTTTTATTTTATATATAAAAAGAAGAATTTTCCAAATTTGTAACTACGTGTATAAAAAGTTGCAATTGTCTAAAAAGTAAAATTTTCTCTAAAAGGTTTAATTGGTTACAATCGGTAGCCGCCATCTCAACCGGAAATGTAGGGTATAAAAAAACAGCCCAAAAACTGATCGGCATAACAAAAGCCGCTCCTAATGAGTTGCAAAGGATTGTATATTGAACGTCGAGGAAGCAATAGCAAAGGTGGCCCTGGCAGACTACCTAATTTAGATAAGCAGATAGACAAAAATCTAGCTGCCGAAGCACAAAGGCTCCCGCAGCAAATTATTCAGAACTCATTCCAGGAAAATTGCTTAATTGAATTTCTGTCTAACTTTTTGGGACATTTCATAACGGAGCAGCTAGACATATCAATTTAAAATACCATGGGTTCCGCCAATCTGTCAAATTCCATGCGAAATACCGAAAAGAATACAGACTTTCACGGTATCAATCAAGGGTCAGGAAATGCCTCTACCGTTACTTGGCAATGTGCAGAAGGCCATAATTGGGAAGCACTACTAAAGGATAGATGAATAAAAACCGCCCACCCCAAGTAATCTAAGCCCCAATCTGGGACACAGACAACATTGAGATAAGCGATCTTTTCTCGAACAAACAACTTTATTTTCTCTGCTCTTTAATTTTATTGAGAATTCCCGTTTCTTGTATGCTTTTAGTTAACTTTTCGTTGTCGTCTAGCCATTTGTTTTGAAATTCTTCGCTAGGAGTTAATGAAAAACCTAATTAAAGGGATAAAGAAAGGAGGACTAAGAAAATAAAAAGGTCTAAAGGAAAACCCCTTATTGGACGGTTACGGTGTCGTCTCACCCCCAAGTACATTTTGCGCATTTGGCTGTTTATTTTTCACATTCTATGTATTCTAGAACCTTGTCTATAAAAAGTATTCCGTCTAAATGGTCTATTTCATGACAAAATAATGATGCTAAACGATTTTCACCAGTTATTATGCACTCTTCTCCCTTTTCATTTAAAGCTTTTACCTTGACTTTAACAGGTCTTAATAATTTACCTTGTTTAGTCCTTGAAACGCTTAGACATCCTTCTACAACTTCGTGGCTCCCCTCAGCTTCAGTTACTTCAGGGTTAATTAAATTTATAACACCTTCTCCCATATCTATCACAACAACTCTTTTGATTTCACCCACTTGCGGAGCGGCTATTCCTATTCCCCCGGCATCATGCATTGTGTCGGCCATATCTTTAATCAGTGTTAAAATTTCGTCATCAATTTCTTTCACCTCTTCACAGATTTCCCTTAATACTACATCACCTACGAGTCGTATAGTTCTAACTGCCATTTTAATTCCTCCATTTCAATTATTTGTATAGATTGTAACATAATTACTTATTTTACAAAATATTTATATTTCAGGAGGAATTTAGGTTAATATGGATAATTCTAGAAATATATATAAGTTTAAAAAGGAGATAATTATGTTATGGACTATAAATATTTATTATCAAATACTGAATCAGCAGCGCTGTTGTCATTAATTCCTATTTATATGTACCTTTTTACTTTGTACCGTGAAAAACATATGGGGATTTGGTCAATAGGGTGGTCTATTCTATTTCTAAGAATTGTTTTACTTGATTCGGGAGTAGTTGCTATACGAGACGCCCAAATAGGTCTACTCGTATATGAATTGCAATCAATTGGAGCCTGTGTATTATTTATGTGGGGTGCTAATTCGTTTAGCGGCAATATAACAAAAAGGCTATGGACATATAGCGCAATAGTAGTTTCAATCATTAGCACTATATTAGCTTTTACGTCCTTACCAATTTTAATCAAACTTTCCACTGCAGCTTGCTTTGTAGGTATTACCTATATATGGACTGGTGTTGTCTTTAATCGATTGCAAACAAGTAAGTTAGGCAAACATATTGTTAGTAGCGCATATATTCTCTGGGGTATCCATACTTTGAATATGCCACTATTGCTAAATGTGACTTGGTTTGCTCCCTGGGGATTTTTTCTTGGCAGTATTTTACGAATCATGATTGCTTTTGGTATTTTAGTAGTCTATTTTGAAACCAGGTCGGTTTTAATCAAGACCGATAGAATGAATATAGTAGGAAAGATGGCTGTTAATGTCGCTCACAGAATACGTAATCCACTGACAGCAGTATCTGGGTATTTACAGAGAATTATTAGTAAAAATGAATATTGCAAACATAAATCTATGTTTAAAACTATACTGGAAGAATTGAATACAACTAATGATACTGTTAGAGAATATTTATTATTATCTAACGATAGAAGAGCCGAGCTAAAAAATCTAAACTTAAATGAAATTCTTAAGAAATTGCTCCCTTTAATGCAAAGCGATGCAGCGGTTATAAGAGTTAATGTAAAACTTGAGCTTGGTAATGTAACAGAATTATACCTAGATGAATATGAAATCCGCTACTTAGTACTCCAATTAGTACGCAATGGCTTAGATGTTATGCCTAACGGCGGAGAGCTTACTATATGTACATTTTCAGACAGTGATACGATTGTTTTATCTATACATGACCAAGGTAATGGAATTCCCCCACACATAATCGACTATTTGGGCACTCCATTTGTTACTACTAAATTCGATGGTGGTTTAGGATTGCCAATTTGTTATAGTATCGCTGATCGTCATCATGCTTTTATTAATTTTAAAACATCAGAAACTGGAACTACATTTTTTGTACATTTTAAAATAGCTTGTTCCGTAGCGTAAATTTGCCATTATTCTAGAAAAAAGGTTATATATACCAAAGAAAAGAGACATTCTCCTCTAAAAAATGAGGATATGTCTCTTTTTGCTGATGGAGGACTTTTTCAGTGGCCTCCCAATTACGGTAGGGAATCAACCGATTTTACTATTATAAGCAATCACTTTGATGCACTACATTTTAATCTAATATTTTAAGAACTACAAATGAAACACGGGGACAGGGGTGCGCCACGAAAGTGGATGAGTGCGTAAGCACTCAAATCCGCTGAACTTAGCTAGAGATGGAGGAAGGTCCTTCGAAGTCGCCATGCAGGTGGAGACTTCAAACCACCGTAAGCTGCTGTAGGCAAAAGCTATGGTAGTGAGCGTTACGGAAAAGGTGAAACGAAGATTTCATCAGGTAGGTGCCAATGGAGACGAATAAAACTGAACCGCTGAGGAAGTATCTAAACATGCAGATGTCATCAAAACCAGGAGGTACCTGTTAGCCTGGGATAAATCTGGAAGAAACCTGCTTACTGACCAGATGGTGACCGGTATAAAGGCGGCGTGAACGTGGTGCAGGCTCTAACTAGGAACGTGGGAACCTACGACTCTGATGATAACGGAAAAGTCACAAGCGGAGAACCCGCAAGGACGAAAGTACGAATGCAGGGTATAGGGGCGGAATAGCTTGTAGTAGCGAAGAAACTTCGTAATGGAAGTGGAGCGAAGAAGCTGAATTATCTAGTTTTGAAGATTAGTCAACCAATAAGGGAGGAACTGATGGACAAAACAAAATCGTTTAACATTCCCAAGATGGCAATGCCAAACAGCTGGTGACTTATTGTGGGATGGATCCATCTGTGCGGCAGTCAGGTAATTATGTAGGCACAAAGAACAGGGTGACCAAAAGAGGATCACCTTTTTTAAGGCGCTCACTCTACATGGCAGCAACAACAGCTATACGCAAAAATGGTAAGGGATCTTTGGTAAATGAAGTGATTTATGATTATTATCAAAAGAAGGTTCAGTCTAAAACCAGAAAGCAAGCGCTAGGCGCAGTTATGAATAAATTATTGCGTATTATTTTCTCGGTTTTAAAGAGCAAACAAGCTTTTCGTGTTATTACACCTGATGAACAAGTTCAGCTTTACCAGAAATGCCAAACAAAAGCTGCTTAAGAAGAATTAAAATCGAACATTTCTATTCACCTTTGGTAAAAATATTCGCTATTTCCAAAGGCTTATTTGATATGTACTTTTTAAAAGGGAATATTTTTTGACGTGGGGGCTTACTTTAGTTAGCTGGTCTCGTGTTTTCTGTGTCGGAACCCCGTCCCTTTGACACTCCAGGTCGCCATGCCATCCCCATGTCCCACTAAAATGCATGGCTAACTAATAAATTTTTCTAAGGCAGCAACTGCATGTTGCGAATCTCGCGCTGTTATACCTACCATGTTTATGAATATGCCCCTGTCTTTAAGCGCCTTTTCCAGAATTTCAATGAAGATGCCTCGCCCTTCGAATTCTTGGTCATCTGCCCAAGTGGTGTTAATGCCGCAGGTTGGAGAGCCGTTAATTCCTATCACCCCAACAATAGTAAAACCATGTTTCATATATTCTTCAACTTGGTAAACAATGCAATCTACCATTGACTGGCACAAAATTTTAGATTGTTCTTCTTTCATGCGTTTTGCAACTCTTGTGTCTTCTGATTCAACTGTGCGGCTCATTCTCGGATCGACTTCTCTGTCGAGTCCTAACTTCTCTTATCCTGAAACAGATAAATCTCTCCTCTCAGTTAACAAAGTATTTTGATATTGCTATTGACGAATATTACACTATAACTTCTTCGGTTTAATTTAGATACTACAGTATTCTTTTGCACAAAATTTTATGGGGTCAGTAATCACAGAATTCATATAAATCCGAGGAAAGAATATAATCTAATTCTTTTTCATTTTTTTTCTGTGTTTGTGTGAAAACAAATCCGAATATATCAAGATTAGGGTTATTCACTTTGCGAAGTTCTAGGACATTTTCAAAGGAGTTATATAGTTTATCATAATTAAATACTGAGCAAGGAATCGATTTATCGGGTTTATCCAGTAGAATTAAACTATACAGATGGCCCTCTTTCCCTTTTAATATTTCTGAAAAAGCTGGTTCTTTATTTTGTAAAAAGTATTCTATCGTTCGAATTCCATATGCATAGTAAGCAACATCTGTGCAAGAAAGACCAGCAAAGCGCATAGGATTAAATTCAATTGGACAAATTACATTTCCATCTACTCGTACTTCGACATGCATAGGAAAGTTTTTTAACTGTAAAAATTGATTTGCTTCAGTCAAAAACAATTCAAATGGATGCTTAAATGTATCAATAATTTCTTTACTTGTGTAGTACACCCTATCACTTACATCAGTGGTAGAAGCAAATTTATGAGTAAAAATATTCAGAATTACAGGCTTTCCATCATCATTATAATACGCATCAATAGCATACTCTGTTCCTGGAATATACTGCTCAAGAATGAATTTGGAATCGCCAATTACTGAATTGGGAAAATTTGATTTCCAATTCATTTTGCTTTCTTTTATATCTAAAATTGCGGCTTCTAGGTCTTGCCTATTATAGATTGTATATACCCCTAAACTTAGAAAACCAATTGAGGGCTTCAAAATAAAAGGGGGATTAAATTTTTCGAAATTGATTTCATCCAATTCTTCCTCTGTAACTTCTTTATATAAGAAATCAGGATACATTGGACGTAGTAATTCTCTGAATTTAAACTTGTCTTTTAAAACACTTATCTTTTCAATAATTTCATGGTTAGACAAATTATTATATATCCAATCCAAAGCATTTTCCGATGTAATATAGATCTTCCCATTCCGTTCATATTCTGCTTTCATCTGAGAATCGGTCAACAAATTCAACTGATATCGTTTCGCGGATTCTCTTGCAAAGTCATTGGCTAATACGGGTATGTTATGTTGGCTTAAATACTCTAACATCAAATCTGAAATATATGGTTTTTCTAATATAACCATTCTTTCAACTCCTAACAAATTTATAATATTGTTTGCTTTTTTGAATTGTAACATTGCAATTGTCTGCATGCAATATTATAATTGTATGCAAAACAATTTGGTTTAAAAAGGAGAATTGATATGCCTGTCAATTCATTTGACAACTACCCTATGACTTGGAAACCAAACCTATCTGGTAAAAAACCACCATTATATAAAGCATTAGCAAAGTTACTAGAAGAAGATATTAAAAACGGAACTTTAAAGCCAGGAGATATGTTACCACCGCAAAGAGAACTTGCTGATTATCTGGATATTAACGTAAGCACTATTTCTAGAGCTTTCAAGTTATGTGAACAAAAAGGAATGATAAGTGCAACAATCGGTAAAGGGACTTATATCTCATCTGATGTGCATGTTAACAGCAGACTCCTAACTCCTGCCAAAACAAGTGGGTTTATTGAAATGGGACCTACCTATCCAACCTATAGTCAAAATGATGTTGTAATTGAATTCATTAAAAATATGCTGGATCAGTCCAATGCCGCCGATTTTTTACAATACGTTTCACCTTCTGGATCATTGCCGCAAAAATCATCTGGTGTAAAGTGGCTTAAAAAGGCGAATTTAAATACTACTGAAGAACATATCATCCTTGCTTATGGTGGTCAAAATGCTTTGTGTGCAGTTCTATCTTCTCTTTTTCAACCTGGTGATCGTATTGGTACGGATCCATTAATTTATTCAGGTATGAAAACGTTAGCCAAAATGATAGGAATCCAATTAGTTCCTATTCAACAAGAAGATTATGAGATGTCTCCTGCATCGTTACGTAATTATTGTAAAAATCAAGAATTAAAAGGAATATATTTGATTCCTGATTATCAAAATCCAACTACACATTCAATGTCTTTTAATACTAGGAAAGAAATTGCAAGCATTGCAAAAGAATATAACTTAATCGTTATTGAAGATGCAATAAATAGCATATTAAGTGAAAATAAAGGTGTCCCTGTTGCCATGCTAGCTCCAGGGCAAACCGTATATATTTCCAGCACATCTAAGGCATTGTGTGCAGGACTGCGGATTGGATTTATCGTTACGCCTTCCATTTATAAAAGCACTTTAGAATTATCACTGTATAATATTAATCTGGTGATATCACCTTTTAATGCTGAAATCATTCGCCAGCTTATAGACTCTTCCCTTGCCGATAAAATCGTTGAGGAACGAAAAGAGATGATTGCTATACGAAACAGGTTAACAGATTCCATCCTTAATGACTTTCATCTTCTTGGTGATAAATATTGCTATTTTCGTTGGCTGCTGCTCCCCGAAGGTTGGACAGGTAAAACCTTTGAAGCATGTGCAAAAAATGCAGGTGTCCAAGTATATTGCGCCGAACGTTTTGCAGTTGGTAATTCCCCTGTACCTGCAGCTGTTCGTATCGCTATAACGGCTCCAAAAGATTTAGAGGAATTAGAAAATGGATTATATATACTCAAATCTATATTAAAACAAGCAGATGAGTTTACCATGCTATGAAACTGATATAAAGAAAAAAGCGACTATCAAGTCTATGCATATTGTTTGATAGGAAATCGTACACCTGTTGATGAAGATAGGTATAGAGCCATTAGAACAAGTAATGCGGCGGCTATGTGTACTGGTATAATAATAAACATCAGAGAGTAGGCAATCTGTTTCAAGACCGTTTTATAAGTGAACCAGTAGAAGACGATCAAGAATAAATCAAGGGAATAAATTCCTAGTTTAGAAGAATGTAAACTGATTAAAAAAGTCGCGTAACGAAAATTTTACATAGGCGAACATTTTCAGTATTGCCTTTTTTAATATTCGGATGTTTGACTTTAGTTAGCTGGTCTCATGTCCCTCATTGGGATTAAAGAAACTGCCAAGTGTACAAGAAACCTGAGACAGAGCTTCACTTTGGTAAAATAATGCTTATAATATAAAAATAGCAGGATTTGGAATTTATTAAGAGAAGATACCCATAATCTACCTTGTCAGCAGATTATGGGTATCTTTCTTGGGGATTCGACATAACAGATGAAATAAATACTGAAATTGCTATCGAAAATAAACGGAAGCAAATTAGAGAAGCTCAAATGGAATCTGACAAAGTAATGCAAGAGAAGCAACAGGAACTATCAGACTTAGAAATGATATTTAACACACTGCAGGAAGAAAAAAAGAAGAAGCTAGTAGACCTTATGGTACAAAATGCAAGACTTAGTTATCGCAATTGGTCAAGATGGATTAGTAGCCAATACGTTAAAATATTTGGATACTCAGCTTCTGATTGGTGTTAACCCAGACCCACAAAGATGGGATGGCGTTTTGTTGCCATTTCTCCTAGAAGACCTTACGACGATAGTTCCCGAGGTATTCAAAGAGAGAAGACCCGTGAAGATGGTTACAATGGCCAAAGCAACAATGAATGATGGGCAGACAATGTATGGGGTAAATGATCTGTTTATTGGTCAAAAATCTCATGTATCAGCTCGATATGAAATTGAAATGGGGAGCAGGAAAGAACAGCAGTCATCAAGTGGTATAATAATTTCTACAGGGTTAGGCTCTACAGGATGGCTAAAAAGCATTATGGTTGGGGCAGCAGCAATAACGGGAACTTTTACTAATAATGTAGTCTCACCAATCCCAACTCGTAAGATGAGCTGGGATGAAGGTAGTTTAATTTTCTCGGTAAGAGAGCCATTCCCAAGTAAAATTGAGTTTTAATTCTGGAATCACTGCGACCATTACCATTGCTGAGAAAAAGGGGCATTTAGTAGTGTAGAAGGCGGAAGGGCAGAATGTTTGTCTCATGAGAGATAGAATATACGATAATTGGAGAGAATTATTTAAAAAATATAGCGGGATTTAGTAATTAATATGAGGAGATTTTGTTATGAAAAATATACAGAATCCTTGGATCAAACTCAAGGAAACCATCGATCATGATGACTATAATTTGATCAAGAGGCTTCAAGATCAATGTATCTATGAAGATCAAACGGCCCTAAAACTCGAGCTTGATTATAAAAATGGAGTCACTTCTGAAAATGATAAGATTACTGGTATTCAAAACGTAAACGAATTTATGTATTTTGAAGGACAACAGATTATTGGCTATATTGGGATTAGCAGCTTTGGAGGCACAAAGACACCGATAGAAGTAAATGGCATGGTGCAGCCTGACTATAGACGACAAGGTGTTTTTAAGATACTAAGTGAACTGGTCATAGCAGAGTGGAAGAAAAGAAATTCAGGCAGTATACTTCTATTGAGTGACCGAAAGTCAAACTCTGGGCAGAAATTTATCAAGGGAACTGGCGCACAGTACAAACACTCAGAATATGAGATGTATCTCAAAAAAGATCACTTAGAACCACTTCAAAGGAAATTATGTGGAATTACCTTTAGGAAAGCCACCAATGCAGATGCCAGCGAGATTGCCCGACAAAATGCGATTTATTTTAGCGACGAATTTCGGGGGTTTAAAAATGCTCCGAATGATAATGAACCCGGTATCGTTTCAGCAGAAGCAGAAACGGTCATACCAAGTGAAGGCATGGTACTACCCGAAGAGGAAGAAAAGAGGGGGATGACGATGTATCTTGCTGAGAAAGATCAACAGATCATTGGAAAAGTCCATCTTCAATTAACCTCTAGAATTGGTGGAATCTATGGCTTAGGCGTATTACCTGAGCATCGTGGGAAGGGGCTTGGACGAGCAATTCTAATGATGGCTATAGAAAAGTTAGAAGAAATGAATGCAAGTGAAGTTATGCTTCAAGTGGCTACTGAAAACGCTAATGCCCTCAATCTTTATAAGTCCTGTGGCTTCGTGGAGACATCGATAATGGATTATTATGAAATTAAAGCATGAAATGACATTCTGATGACGAGTCAGGTGACGGTTCGAAACCAATGAAAAAGCCTTATTTTTAAGCGGTATAATCAGCTCGCTTTATGACAATTCTTGATAAAGCCTTCATTCTACAAAGAGTTTGTTTAAAATAAGCAAGGTATAAGAATACCAGAGCTGCTATCCTTTTTAAATTAACCGCCAAAGCAGTTAGTTTAGCTTGAGTGCTTATACTCTTTAGACCGTACCCCCGGGCACGGTCTAATCCATGAAAGCGCTTCATTTCGCCATTCTTCCATTCATGGCTAGCACGTTTTTTATACTTTTCTTTGAATTCCATCGTGCTTGCACGCTGACTGTATTCATAATATTCACCAGCATGGCTTCCGACAGATAACCGCTTTGTCTTAGAATTTGCGCCGATACACTGGACTCTATTGGGACAGTCTATACAATTTTCTTTATCAAATGTATATGTTAACATACTGGCCTTGTTTTTTTGATGCCGACATTTCTTGGCTACTGAAATAGGCTAACCTTTTGCTGACAAAGGTTAGTCTTAGAATCTTTTACAAAGTGTGGTAAATAATGATAATATTATATAGAGTTACAACATAGTCGTTAGATAAAACGAAATAAAGATTGCTTTTATCGTTAAATGAAAGTGGGGAACATTTGTATGTTAAAGTTGGGATTGATAGGTTGTACTGGTAAATTTGGAAAAGACATCATAAAATATATTTTACAGTCTAAAACAATTATTCTTAATAAAGCTATAGCTAGGCAAGCTAACCAATTTGTGGGACATGATATTTCATTATTAATCGGTAGTAATAATACTGGGATTATTATAACAGATAGTATCAAAGATGCTGCAAATTGCGATGTTTTAGTAGATTGCACAAACAAAGAAACATTTATTAATAATTTACCCAAATATGAAGAAATACTAAAACCAGTTGTTATAGCTACTACGGGTTTTAGTAAAGATGATTTTATAAAAATAAATCAAGTTGCAAAAAAAATACCGATAGTATTTTCACCAAATTATAGTTTCGGATTCTATAATTTTCTTGAAACCGTAAAGTGCGCTGTTTCTAACCTAGATAGGGAAACAGATGTACAAATAATTGAGTACCATCATAATCAGAAAAAAGATTCTCCGAGTGGTACAGCTATTAGAATTTTAAACGCAATATTGGAATCAAATCCTAAATTGATTGATAAAAATATTAATATAAACAGTATAAGGGCTGGTAGTATAGTTGGTGAACATAGAGTATTACTTGCAAACTGTAATAATGAAGAGATTGAACTTATTCATAAAATATCATCAAGAGAATCTTTATCAAAGGGTGTTGTTAAATCTGCTATATGGCTATGCTCAAAACCAAATGGATATTATAGTATGGATGATGTGGCAAAGGATCTCATACAAATGGTATAACCAAGTCAGGGGATTTTAGCCACTAATACTTCGAAATATTCTTAAAAGCCGCACTAACAAGGTGATACACCTTTTTTGTTTTCCACCTATGATAAAGGATCTTGAGAAAAAGATGGATGGGGTTTGTATGGAGATTTGGCAAGTTTCTGATTTGTAGTGGCGGTTGGTTTCTCTCTTGTTTTTACAGAGAAGAAAATAGAGACGGAAGTATTAAAAATATAATACAAAAAAGTTGACGGCTAAAGGTTTTTGTGTTAATATGCAAATAACCTAATAATGAATTATAAAGGTAATAGTGGAGAGAAACATATATATTTTCTGTTCCAGAGAGCCGATGGTTGGTGGGAATTGGTAGCAGTAGTATATAAAATAGTCACTTCTGAGTTGGCAGTTGAAATATGAAAGTAAACTGTGCCGGATCTTTCAAAGCATCCGTTATTGTGTTAGGGTTCAGTGATCTGATGAGATATCATTATTCCCAGATATAACTGATAGTAATAAGGGTAGTACCGCGGATTTTACTTCTACCCCTTGCTTTGGCAAGGGGTAGAAGTTCTTTTATTGCTCCAAAGTGTATAAGTTGAGTTAAAGAATGATAAAGAATATGTAGGAGGCTATTTCTATGTCAAATAAGATATCATTAAAGGATATGACTGCTATTGGATTGATGCTATTTGCTTTATTTTTTGGAGCAGGAAATTTGATTTTCCCCCCTAGTTTAGGACAAGGGGCAGGAGGTAATTTATGGCCTGCCATTATTGGTTTTTTAATTACGGGAGTTGGTCTTCCTTTGCTTGGGGTGTTGGCGATCGGTTTATCGGGAAGTGAGGATTCACAAGCTTTAGCTTCAAAAGTGCATCCGATATTTGCTACAGTATTAATGGTGAGTATTTATTTAACAATTGGACCCTTATTTGCGATTCCTCGTACGGCGGCTGTTTCTTATGAAATTGGCATACGTCCATTTATGCCTAATGATAGTGGCGTGAATACGATAGGATTATCGCTATATACTTTATTATTTTTTTGTATTACGTATTGGCTATCTCTGAATCCTAGTAAATTGGTAGATCGAATCGGTAAGATTTTGACGCCCTTATTGCTGATAACCTTAGTAGTGATATTAGTACAACCGATTATAAATCCATTAGGAACCATTCAAATGCCGTCTGTAGAGTATGCTAATTCCCCTCTATTTACAGGCTTTAAAGAGGGATATTTGACAATGGATACATTGGCATCTGTGGTATTTGGGATTGTGGTGATTAATGCTATTAAGGCTAAAGGGGTTACAAAGTCCAAGGATATTACCAAGGTCTGTGCAAGAGTTGGTTTGATTTCCGCGGGATTTTTAGCAATTATTTATGCAGCTTTAGCTTATGTTGGGGCGACTAGTGTGGAAACACTCGGGCAAGTTGCCAATGGAGGGATTATTTTGTCCAGTGTAGCAAATCATTTTTTTGGGCCACTAGGTAATGTAGTTCTTGGTTTGGCGATTATCTTTGCTTGTTTAACCACAAGTATTGGATTGATTACTTCCTGTGCAACTTATTTTACAAAGATATTTCCTCATTTTTCCTACAAACAACTTGTCGCAGGTTTTACGCTATTTAGTGCGGCTGTGGCCAATATGGGTTTAAATCAATTAATTGCCTTCTCGGTTCCTGTATTAGTAACGTTGTATCCCATCGTTATTGTCCTAATCCTATTAGTATTTTTGGAACCCTTATTCAATGGTAAAAGGGAAGTTTATGTCTGTAGTATCTTTTTGACAGCTCTTATTAGTCTGCTAGATGGTATGCAAGCAGCAGGCTTACAATTAACCCTAGTTCATCAGTGGTTAAACAGGGTTATGCCACTGTATGCGGAGGGGTTTGGCTGGGTTGTGCCAGCAATTGTTGGGGTGGTTTTGGGATATTGTATAAATGTAGCTCGTAAGTCGAATTCGTTGTCAGCGGTAGGAAATGAGCGTGGATAGCTGTGATAAAAAGAGGACTTGTTAAATAGTCTTTTTCAAAAGAGATGCATTAAAATAAGAGTACCGTCTTGCCAAGGAGTATCTTGGCAGGACGGTACTCTTATTTTCACCTAATGAAGGAAATTTTTTAAAAGGGACAGGTTGTCTGCATCGAGAGATGGAAGAATTAAGAGTCCTGGACTACAATTCTTGTTGGGATAAAGGCAACTGCAGATTGACAAGCAGGATTTGGCATTTATAAAGAGAAGCTACCCATAATAACTTAGTTAGTAAATTTATGGGCAGC
>NZ_JAJHJB010000035.1:0-48127 GCF_020819555.1 Pelosinus baikalensis | reverse complement strand
GATTGAATGAGGTTCGTTAAGGCTCATGTCTAAAAATAGGGGGTTAGACCGGTTCCGATTCGTTTTCTGTTTTAGTAGCGTTTTTCTTATCTATTATAATTTTAGGAGGGGTAGATATGGATTTGGAAGCCAGAGTTGATGAATTGCTGAATGGGGCGGCTAAGCCACCTCAGAGTTTAGGAAAATTAGAGAAACACCTCAAGAAAGTAATATTGGCATGGGGAGAAATTCACTCAGAGATGAAACCGCATCATATCATCTTTGCGGCTGATAATGGAATTATTGAAGAAGGTGTTGTCAATTACCCTGGGGAAATTACCTATCTGCAAGCCAAGAATATGGCAGACGGCAAAGCGACAATAAGTTGTTTTTGCCAATGTAATCAAATACCTTACAGCGTGATTGACATTGGTATTAATAATGCGCAAGAAGCTGGCATTCATCATAAAGTAGCCTTTGGAACGAAGAATTTTATGAAAGAAGAGGCTATGACGCAAGAAGAATTTGATCGGGCTTGGGCGGTTGGAAAAGAAGTGGTAGCAGATCTAGTTCAGCGGGAAGGAGTGAATATCTTCTCTTTTGGTGAAATGGGAATTGGCAATACGACAACCTCGTCGGCTGTTTTACATGCTCTTACGGGAATGCCACCGGAATTCATTGTTGGCTATGGAGCAGGATTGAGCAGCAACGAATTCTTAAAGCATAAACGAAATATAGTAGCAAAAGGTGTAGAGTGTCATAAAAATAAAATGCAAAAAGTAGAAGATATTTTACGCTGTGTAGGAGGATTTGACATTGTAGGTATTTGTTCTGGAATGCTGCAATGTGCAAAACTAGGAGTTCCTTTTGTAATCGATGGATTTATCACAGCAGTAGCCTATGCTTGTGCATTTCGTATAGACAATACAATTGAAAAGTACGGGATTCCTTCTCATATGTCAAAAGAACCAGGTATGGCTTATTCACTATTGTTGGGCAATATTCCGGCAGATGATGTGATTATTCATGCCAACATGGCTTTAGGTGAGGGGACAGGCGCGATTCTAATGGTCTCTATGCTGAAAACCATGTCATACACCATGCAAAACATGGCAAGACTTTCCGATTTTGTATTAAGTGAACCCGCGTCAGCACAGACTGCTGCCGTATAGTATGTTGTCTTTGCTTGCTGTAATATAGTAAAATATTGCTGTTTGCAGGAACTAGTTTCCCTTTTATCTAATACTTATCATGTTAAGGACGGCTTAATTCAGCTGATATTTTTCACATTAGCTGCATGGAGTCATATTATCAAAAGATGCTGCCGCTCTAAGGTCCCGCTTGTCAAAGATGGGGGTCTTGGAGTGGTTTGGTCATTGGATGATACAACAAAATGATATAGTATAGAAGTTTTGATAAGGGGAGGATTGCGAGTGCAAGCATTAAATCGATTTACCTTAGGCGAAATTGTCAATACTCAAATTTTACAAGAAATACAAGATAAATTCTCTGAAGCAACTGGATTGGCGGCAGTGATTGTTGATCCTGAAGGTAATCCGATTACGAAACCCAGTAATTTCACAAAATTTTGCAGCTATGTTCGTTCTCTTCCTCAAGGGTTAACTCGATGTGTGCAATGTGATGATAAGGGCGGACGCCGTAACCAGAAACCTTTTGTGTATACATGTCATGCTGGCTTGACGGATTTAGCGGCTCCTATAGTTGTAGAGAATCAATATATTGGTGCATTTCTCGCAGGACAAGTTATTTTGCTACAGGAAGATAATGATGTTAAAAGCAATATGTTCTGCTGTACAGAGGATTTGGGACTAGAGGAAGCAAGATTATCCGAATTTTTTGATATCGTAGAAGTCGTGCCGGAAAAACGCATAAAGGCGGCAGCTGATCTAATCTACATTATGTCAAATTATATTGTAGAAATTGGTGTGGCCAATCTTGCGGGCAAGCACCTTGTAAAAGAGATAAAGGCCAAGGCAGAATTAGAAACAATGCTTCGTGCTACGGAATTAAAAGCACTGCAATCTCAGGTCAACCCGCATTTTTTATTTAATACCTTAAATACCATAGCTCGTTTAGCAATGCTGGAGGGAGCGAGTCAGACTCAGGAAGTAGTCTATGCTTTATCTGATTTGTTACGTAATAATTTGCGGGATATAGAAATATTAAGAACCTTAGAACAAGAAGTAAAATCCATAAAAGATTATTTGCTGATTCAGAAGATGCGTTTTGGCGAACGTATACAGACCTATATTGATGTGGATGCGTCCGTTATGGAAATGAAAATTCCTCCTCTGACTCTTCAACCTTTAGTGGAGAATGCCATTATCCATGGACTGGAAAGTAAGGTGGAAGGTGGAGTGGTTCATATTAGTGGGCGACTTGAGGGGGAACAGGTTATTCTCATTGTCAAGGATACTGGCATTGGAATATCATCCGAGGAAGTTGCAGCTATTTTTCGTGAGGAAAAACGTAAACAAATTCATGGGCAAACGACAGGCTTGGGAATTATTAATGTTCACAAGCGAATTCAGCATTACTTCGGTAATGAATACGGCCTTACGATGGAAAGCAAACTAGGAGAAGGGACGAGCATTTACATCCGCCTTCCCTACAGTCCAATGTAAGAGCAGTGTAGCAAGGAGAAAAGAATGTATACATTATTGATTGTAGATGATGAACAATTAGAAAGACAGGCCTTACACTTTATTGTTACGCAAAAATGTCCTGCCATTAAGGTGATTGGCGAAACGGGAGATGGAAAGAGTGCTGTTCAGATTGCTGCAGCGCAAAGACCGGATATTGTTTTAATGGATATCCGCATGCCGGAAATGAACGGGCTGGAAGCGGCAAAGCGCATTCGTGCTTTATCGCCTGATACTGTAATTATCATGCTCACGGCTTTTGATGAATTTAGTTATGCAAAACAAGCATTAACGATTGGAGTTGTAGAATATCTCTTAAAGCCTGTTCGCCCGGATGACATTATGCATACCTTAGAACTTACCATTCAAAAAGTGGATGAATTGAAGCGAAAAAAACAAGAAGAAGCTTCTTTGCGAAAAAGTGTAGAAGATGCCATTCCCTTTATTCAAATGTCTTTTGTCTATGATTTGATTTCCGGAAATATTAAAGAAATGGAGCATTTTCAAGAACGATCCCGTTTTTTGGGAATGAAAGTGGACCCTGGTGTAGTCTTGGTTATTGATGTTGATAATTTTAAACAGCTTACCTCTAGCGATAGTGAATTAGAAAAGCAAATGATTAAACAAAAAATTCACAAACTTATTTGTAGTGTTGCTGGTGATTATGCATTGGTTACCCCTTTTGGCAGTGACAATTTGATTGTTTTATTAGGGTTTGCTGAAGTGGAAAGCGAAGAAAGAATAAAAAGTAATGCACAAAAAATCGCTGCTGATATACAAGAGTGTATTGCGCAAACTATGAATATCAGTATTACCATCGGAATTGGGCGGTATTACAGTGATCCACGAGAAATTCATAAGTCCTATTTAGAAGCTCTGCATGCGCAGCGGCAACGGTTTTATTTAGGCGATAGTCAGATCATTCACGTGGAGGATGTACCCTATCTGATTACAGGACCTTTTAACTATCCTTTTCACTATGAGCGAAATGTGCTTGACAAGGTGCGATGCGGTGATCGCAAGCAAGCAAAAGAAGCACTGCATGAATTGTTAGATGGAATATTTGCCAGTAAGGCTAATATGGATACGATTAAAGCATGTGTGCTGGAATTGTTGATTGTATTGTCTCGGTCAGCGGTGGAGGGTGGTGCCAATGTAGAACAATTAACACTATTGAATTTAAATTGTATAAATCACTTGCATGAGTGTAATAATAAAACACAGGTAGAGGCATGGCTGTTTGCTTCTTTGGATCATTTTATGGACAATATGCTTGAAAATAGAAGCAGTATGAACCTTAGGGTCATTAATAAAGCATGTGATTATATTGTAAAAAACTATCATAGGAATATATCCTTAGAAGAAGTTGCCCAAACAGTGCATTTAAGTCCTTTTTATTTTAGCAGGCTTTTCAAACAAGAGAAAGGTTATAATTTTGTAGATTTTCTAACGAAAGTAAGAATTGAAAAAGCGAAGAAAATGCTGCAGAATCCTGATTTTACGGCAGTGCGAATTGCTGCAGAGGTAGGATATCAAGATGCCAGCTACTTTAGCCGTGTATTTCGTCAGACAATGGGAATGACGCCAAATCAGTATCGAAATGAAATTCGTAATAGCAAGCAAGAGTAAAAAAGCGATGCAAAAAAGTTCTATATCAGAGCAAAAAAAGAATGGAATATAATTCTGAATAAAAAGGATTATGAAAGATAAAATAGGACTACGGTAAAGTAGTCCTATTTTGCTTTTGTAGTAGAAATATTTGAATAAAAAAACAAAATAATCCTGCAAGATAAATGCGAAAAAAATATCCAGATTATGGTTGAGGCGGATATAGCAATTATGTCCAGTGGCTAAGCAATAAATATGCAAGGTAAAAAAGTAAAAACGGGAAATAGTTATAATTGTCAAACTAATGTAAGGAATGCGAGGAAATGGTATGTCGGAAGAAAAGGCAAGAGTGGTTCAAGAATATGTACCAGGCAAACAAGTGACCTTAGCCCACCTCATATCCAATCCCAAAAAAGAGTTATGTGACAAGTTGGGGTTAGAGAGTACTTCGGCGATTGGAATCTTAACCATTACCCCTAGTGAAGCTGCCATTATTGCAGCGGATGTGGCAACAAAAGCAGCAGATGTAAAGATTGGCTTTATGGACCGTTTTACGGGATCACTGGTACTGGTCGGTACCGTATCTAATGTGGAAGCGGCCCTTAAGCAAGTAACCAATTTATTGGTCAATAGTTTGGGTTTTAGTGGTCCCAAACAAACGAAGTCATGATATGCAGAAGGTAATGTTAGTTGGAGCAATAGGGGCGGGCAAGACATCTTTGATTCATACGCTGCAAAAAGATGTCCGATCAGCCGCAAAGACCCAAAGTATTCAGTTTTCAGATGGAGCCATTGACACTCCTGGAGAATATGCTCAGATACCGCGTTTCTATTCGGCATTAATGACAACAGCTATGCAAGCATCTGTTGTCGCTGTTGTACAGGATGCAACGAATCTGAAAGTAACTCTGCCGCCTGGATTTGCCGGAATGTTTTCCCGCCCTGTTATTGGGGTAGTAACAAAAGTCGATGTACCTGGCATTGATCGAGAGAAAGCCAAATCTCGCTTAATGGAGGTCGGTGTTAAAGAACCAATCTTCTTCGTTTCCTCTCGTACTGGAGAAGGGATAGAAGAATTAATTGCACACTTTAGGGAAGGGAGGTGTAGTTCATGAGCGAAGCATTAGGGATGATTGAAACAAAAGGATTAGTAGGTGCTATTGAAGCTGCAGATGCTATGGTAAAGGCAGCAAACGTTGAATTAGTAGGTTATGAAAAAATTGGCTCTGGCTTAGTGACAGTAATGGTGCGTGGTGATGTTGGTGCGATCAAAGCGGCAACAGATGCAGGTGCCGCAGCGGCTCAAAAAGTTGGCGAAGTCGTGTCTATTCACGTTATTCCACGTCCCCATACAGATGTGGAAAAAATTCTTCCAAAAATAAAATAGGAATTAAATGTGGAGGTAGAATTATATGCAAGAGCAATTAATTGATAAGGTTATGGATGAAATTAAAAAGCGTATGGAGAATAATGCTCCTACTGCTGCGCAAGGGGTTCAAGAAAAACCTAAAGCATCAGTAAATCCTGGTATCACTGAATTTGTGGGAACTGCAATTGGTGATACCATTGGTTTAGTGATTGCAAATGTGGATCCTATGCTGCATGAAAAAATGAAAATCGATCCTAAATATCGTTCCATTGGTATTTTAGGTGCTCGTACTGGTGCTGGCCCACATATTATGGCTGCTGATGAAGCTGTAAAGGCAACCAATACTGAGATTATTTCCATTGAATTGCCTCGTGACACCAAAGGTGGAGCAGGACATGGTTCATTGATCCTCTTTGGTGCAGAAGAAGTGTCAGATGCTCGTCGTGCAATTGAAGTCGCATTAAAAGAACTAGATCGTACTTTTGGCGATGTATATGGCAATGATGCTGGGCATATTGAGTTGCAATATACAGCTCGGGCAAGCTATGCAATTAATAAAGCCTTTGGTGCTCCAGTGGGAAAAGCCTTTGGATTGATTGTTGGTGCTCCTGCTGCCATTGGCGTACTTATGTCTGATGTTGCAGTGAAAACTGCTAATGTTGAAGTAGTTGGCTATGGCAGTCCAGCAAGCGGGACGAGCTATTCGAATGAAGTAATTCTTCAGGTTACTGGTGATTCTGGTGCTGTACGCCAAGCAGTACTTGCCGCTAAAGAAGTAGGCGTCAAATTATTGGAAGCTATGGCCGGTCCGGCTCCATCATCAACTAAACCATATATCTAAAGCAGGGAGGGGAAAACAATGAAGAGATCAAAACGTTTTGAAGTTTTAGCTGCCCGCCCTGTAAATCAGGACGGTTTCGTAAAAGAATGGCCAGAGGTTGGTCTGATCGCTATGGGCAGCCCTAACGATCCGGTGCCTAGTATCAAAATTGAGAATGGCAAAATCGTAGAAATGGACGGCGTTGCTCGCAGTAATTTCGATTTTATTGAGCAATTCATTGCCGATTATGCGATTGATGTAAAGATTGCCGAAAAAGCAATGGCAATGGAAGCTAGCCAAATTGCCAAAATGCTTGTTGATGTAAATGTTTCGAGAAAAGAAGTGGTTGACATTGTGCGTGGTTTAACCGCTGCCAAACTGGTAGCTGTGTTTAATACCATGAATGTAGTAGAAATGATGATGGCTATGCAGAAAATGCGAGCTCGCAAAATTCCTTCTAACCAATGTCATATTACGAATGTAAATGATAATCCAGTTTTGATTGCTGCTGATGGTGCAGAAGCTGCATTGCGTGGCTTTGATGAAATGGAAACTACCGTTGCTGTTGTACGTTATGCCCCTTTTAATGCCTTGGCATTATTAATAGGCAGCCAAGCTGGTCGAGGTGGTACACTGATTCAATGTGCTTTGGAAGAAGCAACGGAACTAGAACTTGGTATGCGCGGTATTACTGCTTATGCAGAAACGATTTCCGTATATGGTACAGAAAATGTATTTGTTGATGGTGATGATACACCTTGGTCAAAAGCATTTCTTGCTTCAGCCTATGCTTCACGGGGCTTGAAAATGAGATTTACTTCCGGTACTGGTTCAGAAGTACAGATGGGCTACGCAGAAGGAAAATCCATGCTGTATTTGGAAATTCGCTGCATCATGCTTACCAGAGGTGCTGGAGTACAAGGTCTGCAGAATGGTTCTGTAAGTTGTATTGGCGTGCCGGCTGCTGTTCCATCGGGGATTCGCGCTGTATTGGCAGAAAACCTTTGCGCAGCGATGTTAGACATGGAAGTAGCATCCAGTAATGACCAAACCTTTACACATTCGGATATTCGCAAAACAGCCCGTACCTTAATGCAGTTCCTTCCTGGTACAGACTTTATCTGCTCGGGCTATAGCGGTACACCGAATTATGATAATATGTTTGCTGGTTCAAACTGGGATGTTGATGATTATGATGATTGGAATATCTTGCAGCGTGACTTGAAAGTAGATGGCGGTTTGCGTCCAGCTTTAGAAGAAGAAGTCATCGCAGTTCGTAATAAGGCAGCCAAAGGACTTCAGGCTGTATTTAAAGAACTAGGCTTCCCAGCAATTACCGATGAAGAAGTGGAAGCTGCAACCTATGCTCATGGCAGTAAAGATGTGCCAGCACGTAATGTAGTTGAAGATTTAAAAGCTGCTCAAGAACTAATGAGCCGCGGCATTACAGGTATCGATATCGTAAAAGCATTGGCAAAAACTGGCTTTACCGATTTGGCGGAGCATATCTTAAATATTTTAAAACAGCGTATTTCCGGAGATTATCTCCATACATCCGCGATTCTGGACAAAAACTTTAATGTTATCAGTGCGGTAAACAGCCGTAATGACTATCAAGGTCCAGGAACTGGCTACCAAATTAGTGATGAAAGATGGAATGAAATCAAAAACATCAGTCAGGCAATCAATCCGTCTGATTATGATGCTTAAGTTAGAAAGAGAGGTGTAGTGTAATGCAAATTAACGAGCAAGTGATTCGGGAAATCATTCTGCAAGTGCTGCAAGGTATGGAACAGCCTAAACCTACTACAAATACAGCAACAGCTGCTGCGACAGGACGTCCCATGACCTTAGTGGAAAAAGGGGAAGCACGTCCAGGCACAAGAGCCGATGAAGTGGTAATTGCCTTGGCTCCAGCTTTTGGAAAATATCAAAATAAAACCATTGTCAATATTCCTCACAGTGATGTATTGCGTGAAATGATCGCAGGCATTGAAGAAGAAGGGTTAACTGCCAGAGTGATAAGAGTACTGCGTACTTCTGACGTTGCTTTTGATGCTCATGATGGTACTAAGCTAAGCGGATCTGGAATTGCGATTGGTATACAATCCAGAGGGACAACGGTAATTCATCAGAAAGATTTGCCGCCACTTAGTAATCTGGAACTTTTCTCCCAATCTCCTTTACTTGATTTGCCAGCCTATCGTGCCATTGGGCGTAATGCGGCAAAATATGCAAAGGGTGAATCCCCTGTGCCAGTACCAACGAAAAATGATCAAATGGCGAGACCTAAGTTTCAGGCAAAAGCAGCCGTATTGCACATAAAAGAAACCGAACATGTAATTCAAGGCGCTAAGCCAGTCGAAATCGAAGTAAAATTTAACTAAGCGGAGGTGATTGATATGTCTCAAGAAAAAATGATTGAAGATATGGTTCGTGAAGTATTAAAATCCATGACTAAAGGCAGTGCACCAGCAGCACAAACAGCGCAAGCTGCTCCAAGAGTGGCTACCCAAGGATTAAATCCGGATCGTGACTATCCTTTAGCTACCAAAAGACCGGAGTTATTAAAATCTCCTACAGGGAAGAAACTTTCAGATATTACTTTAGCAAATGTGTTAAATGGTGATGTTAAACCTCAAGATGTGCGTATTGCTCCAGAAACATTACGTATGCAAGGCGAAATCGCAGATGGTGTTGGCAGAACGCAGTTTGGTGATAATTTGCGCCGGGCTGCTGAATTAACGGCCATTCCTGATGAACGAATACTGCAAATTTACAACGCTCTTCGTCCTTATCGGTCCACTAGAGCAGAATTAATAGCCATTGCAGATGAATTAGATACGAAATACAATGCAAAAATAAATGCCGCTTTTGTGAGAGAGGCTGCAGGAGTATACGAACGGCGTAATCGTCTCAGAGCGGAGTAAGGTGGAATTTTCATGGCTATAATTGCAGGTGTAGATATTGGGAATTCTACAACAGAAGTTTGCTTGGCTGCAATGGAATCAGCAAAGGTAACAAAGTTTTATACCAGTAGTATTGTCAAGACTACAGGCATAAAAGGTACGTTGGCAAATATTCCAGGCATTGTCATTGCTTTAGAAGAAGCGTTGAAAAAAGCTGGAATGACAATGGCGGACTTGTCTGAAATCAGGTTGAATGAAGCAACACCTGTAATTGGTGACTTGGCAATGGAAACCATTACCGAAACAATTATTACAGAATCCACAATGATTGGACATAACCCATCTACCCCAGGCGGTGTAGGCTTAGGTGTTGGGCAGACCGTTTCCTTCAGTCAGCTGGAAAGCCTTACGTCTGGTGAAAAAGTGATTTGTGTCATCCCGGAAAACATTGATTTTGAAGATGCTGCTCGCGTTCTGAATCAAGCATTAGCACGAGGGATTGACCTTCAGGGAGTCATTGTACGGCAAGATGATGCAGTACTTATTGCAAATCGTTTGCAGAAAATAATACCCGTAGTGGATGAAGTAACAATGATTGAAAAGGTTCCTATTGGGATGCTGGCAGCTGTAGAAGTGGCAGAGCCGGGACAAACCATTAGAACCTTATCAAACCCCTACGGAATCGCCACAGTATTTGAATTATCAGCTGGCGATACAAAGATGGTGGTACCCATTGCTCGTGCCTTAATTGGCAATCGCTCAGCGGTTGTTGTGCGTACCCCCCAAGGTGATGTAAAAGCACGAACCATCCCTGCAGGATTTATCACCATCTTTGGGTCAAAGGGTAAAGCTGATATTGATGTTGAATCTGGGGCTGGGAAAATTATGGAAACGGTGGAAAGAGTGCAGCCAGTTCTTGATGTGCAAGGCGAAGCTGGCACTCATGTAAGTGGAATGTTAGAAAGGGTTCGCCAGGTTATGAGTGAGCTTACAGAGCAGCACCTTGGCGATATGAAAATACAAGATATTCTGGCTGTTGATACCTTTGTACCGCAAAAAGTACAAGGCGGTTTAGCAGGAGAATTTGCTCTGGAAAATGCCGTGGCTTTAGCGGCTATGGTAAAAACAAGCCGCCTTCCCATGGAACAAATTGCGAATCAATTGAGAAGTAATTTGGGTGTAGGCGTGGTCATTGCAGGGGTTGAGGCAAATATGGCGATTCGCGGGGCATTAACAACTCCCGGTACAGATAAGCCCTTGGCAATCCTTGATATGGGCGGCGGATCAACAGATGCGGCTATTATCACGAGGGACGAACGTGTATTGTCCATCCATTTGGCTGGTGCTGGTGATATGGTTACCATGCTGATCAATTCTGAACTGGGATTAAATGATTTCGATCTGGCAGAGGATATTAAAAAATATCCATTGGCTAAAGTCGAAAGTTTATATCATATCAGGCTGGAAGATGGAACCGTTCGTTTTTATGAACAGCACCTTCCGCCACAGGTTTTTTCTCGTGTGGTAATTCTAAAAGATGGCGAAATGGTTCCAATCCCCAGCTCTCATCCTTTGGATAAGATTCGTCACATAAGGCGAGAGGCTAAAAAACGCGTTTTCGTAACAAATGCAATTCGGTCTTTAAGCTGCGTGGCACCTACAGGCAATATTCGCCATATTGAGTTTGTTGTACTAGTCGGGGGATCTGCCATGGATTTTGAAGTAGGAGATATGGTGACCGATGCATTGGCTGAATATAGCATTGTATGCGGACGAGGAAATATTAGAGGTTCCGAAGGTTCACGCAATGCAGTAGCTACTGGACTGGTACTGTCATATCTTGACAGAGAGGCGTGATGCTATGCTGCCAGATCAAAATAAACCTTGTATCCTCATCTATTTAGCTCCTCACCCAAGCGGTGAAGAGAAGTTACGAGAAGTACAAGCGGGAATGGAAGAAGAGGGAATACCTTATACTGTAGTGCAAAGTAATGAAACAAATGCCGCAGCACTATCTTATGAAGGGGCTTCTAAGTCAAAACTGGGAGTCGGAGTCGGAATTGGACTAGAAGACCTGTGCATTCATTATGTCAAGCTGCCTGCCCAAAAACCGCTCTTTTCCTTACAAGAAGCCGGAAGTCCTGTCCAGTGGCGGCATTTTGGCTATAATGCCGCACGTTTAGTAAAAGGAATTCCTTTTAAAGATCGACCGTCAAAAAATGAAAGCTATGAAACAAATCATCGGGATGACTTATACCAGGTAGTCTACCGTATTGTCCAAAAGGTTCTTCAAGAAAGTGCACAAGGCCATGGGGAGGTGAAAGCATGGTCCAAAACGCTTTAGGTCTCATTGAAATCGTTGGGTTAGCTGCAGCATTGGAAGCCGCTGATGCGGCACTGAAAGCAGCCAATGTACAGTTAATTGGTTATGAGATGACAAAAGGTGGCGGAATGGTGGTTATTAAATTGACTGGCAACGTTGGTGCAGTCTCAGCTGCTATTCAAGCTGGTAAAGCAGCTGGCAGTAAGGTCAATAAGGTATTCGCTACTCATATTATACCTAGACCGCATGACACGTTGTCTGGCATTGTAACAACCAAGGATACAGTAGGATTCAAAGAAAAAAAGAGTTTGGTAGAAAAAGAAAAATCTGAAGAAATTCAGAAGGATAAAGAGATTGTTGCAGTAGATGAACTGCAGTTAGAAGTGCAAGAGGAAATCGAAACAGCAGAAAAAAAAAAGATAGAGCCGAGTGAACAATTGCCAATTACAGCACAACCCAAAAAAATATCCGGTTATTGTAACATTTGCGGCGATCCTGCTTGCCCTAGAGTTAAGGGTGACCCTAAAATAACTTGTATTCATTATGATAGAAATAATAAGGAGGCGGAATAATATGCGCGGAGAAGCTTTAGGAATGGTAGAAACAAAAGGTTTAGTAGGTGCAATAGAAGCTGCAGATGCAATGGTTAAGGCGGCTAATGTAATATTAGTGGGTTATGAAAAAATTGGATCTGGTTTGGTGACTGTTTTAGTACGTGGTGATGTAGGAGCAGTAAAAGCAGCTACTGATACAGGAGCTGCAGCAGCTCAAAGAGTTGGTGAACTGATTTCAGTTCATGTGATTCCACGTCCTCATACCGATATTGAGAAAATTCTTCCTAAAATTGACGAATCTTTATAAATAGTTACGATTCATCAGAGAGTTTTAATTCCAGGTAATCGTAGCTTCACTAGGACAATGTCAACTTTAAACTGTAAGTATATACAGAATTAGGGTTGATGCAGTACTAAGACTTCCACTTGCGAAAGATGGAAGTCTTAGAGTGATTTAACGGTTTTTGAATAAAAGTAGAAAAATAGGTGGATTGAGGTGTGATAGTGGAAAAGAATATATTGGATGAAGTCGTAAAACAAGTCATGCAGGCTCTGGAAAAGACTACCTCACTAGAGACAAGAAGTATGGACATTCCTGTGGGAGTATCGAACCGTCACATCCACCTCTCTGCTGAGCATATTGAAATATTGTTTGGTGCTGGTCATACCTTAACGCGGCAAAAAGATCTAAAACAAGTTGGTGAATTTGCTGCAGCGGAAACGGTCACTATGGTAGGACCAAAAGGTGTCATTCGAGGTGTGCGGGTTTTAGGACCTGTGCGCAAGACAACACAAGCTGAAATATCCCGTACCGACGGATTTAGTCTTGGTGTTGTGCCGCCTTTACGTGATTCAGGTGATATTGAACAATCAGCGAGTATAACGATTGTTGGTACTCAGGGTTCAGTTACTTTATCAGAAGGTTTGATCTGTGCAACCAGACATATTCACATGCATACAGATGATGCTCGGCATTTTGGTGTTTCAGATGGAGAGCGTGTATGGGTCGAGACTAGTGGAACTAGATCGACAATATTAAAGAATGTGCTAGTGCGTGTAAAGCCTGATTTTTGCTTGGAATTTCATATTGATACGGATGAGGCAAATGCCACTGGTCTAAAAAGTGGCGACGTGGTAACCCTAGCTCGACGCCGGGAGGTGTAACATGGATAATGAAGAAATGGTGCAGCTTGTTACAAAGGAAATTTTGCGTCAATTGCAACAAAATCCTGTTACCCAGGAACAATACCTTCCATCTCAACATAAGGCTTTAATTATTTTCACTGGTGGAACCATTGGATTTGAACAAGGTTTAGTCGAAATTAAAAAATTACAGGGCCTTTGTTTTGCGGTAACAGCAGTTTTATCTGCATCTGCTGAACAAATCTTGGGAATTGAAAGAGTAACAGAGGCACTGGGCAGTCACATTGACATTGTTACTGCCCATTCGCCGTATCCAGGAAAGACATTGCGGGAAGCGGATATTGTGATCATTCCTGTACTCACTCAAAATACAGCAGCGAAGGTAGCCCATACCTTATCCGATACCATGGTTTCAACGCTGATTCTGCAAGGCTTAATGATGGGAAAACCGGTAGTTGCAGCATATAATGCTGCTGATCCTTTGGACAGCTGGCGGGCGCAATATACTATGGGCAACTCATCCCCAGGTCTTATAAAAGCCTTGCAGGGAAATCTGCAGAAATTAGCAGACTTTGGTATGGAACTCGTTCCTGTGGACAGCATCGCAAAAGTCAGTCAAGAACGATTATGCCAAGAAGAGCAGATGAAAGTGAATCATACAGCGGATCCGGCAGTAAGTAAGCCAGCTCATAAAAAGGCAGTGCTGGATGCAGCTGCAATACAGACTGCTGCACAAAATGGTACGAAGAGTATCACGGTTCCCAAAGGGACTATTCTAACACCACTGGCTAGGGATGTCGCCCGAGAATACGGTGTAGAGCTTGTGCAGGGGTAAAGTCAAAATGATAATATCGAGTTAAATACAGCTTTACTCGAGGAGTAGTGTATGATGAAAGTATATACAAAAACGGGAGATGAAGGACAAACCAGTTTGCTGAGTAAGCAGCGAGTATATAAGGATAGTTTACGGGTAGAGGCTTATGGAACAGTAGATGAAGCAACTTCTGCTATGGGCTTAGGCAAGTCTTTAATTCATCATTCACCTTGGGCCGTTAACATGCTTGATTCTGTTCAGAAAGAGTTAATTGCCTTAAATGCAGACTTGGCAACGGAATCGTTAGAAGTTGCTGACTACCGTATTACAGAAGCACATGTTGCCGGACTTGAGTCGATGATTGACCTGTTAGAGCAAAAGCGCATTCCTCAAAACTATTTTATAACGCCTGGCACTTGTTCTGCCAGTGCAGCACTGGATCTGGCACGAACAATGGTACGGCGGGCAGAACGTTGTGTTATTCGTCTGAAAAGAGAAGAAAAAGTAACTGTACCAGTATCCTTATATTTAAACCGCCTTTCCGATTTCTTATATGTTTTAGCACGATGTGTAGAGCAAGAGGAAGTCATACTGACTGTTAAGAGCAAGGTATTAGCAGCATTAGAAGGTGAAAAATCACAGAATAAAGCAGAAGAACACGTAAGTGTATTAGGAAAAGCAAAACAACTGATCGCAGCAGCGGAACAAAAAGCAGCAGAAATAGGAGTACCCATGGTAATTGCGGTAGTCGATGCAGGGGGAAATCTGGTAGCACAGCATCGTATGGATGGTGCCTTGCTAGGAAGTATTTCGATAGCCCTTGATAAAGCCTACACTGCTCTTGCCTTAAAAATGTCTACAGAAGAAGTTGCTTCTGTAGTAACGCCAGGACAGCCACTCTTTGGTTTAAATACATCAAATAATGGTAGATTTATCACTTTTGGCGGTGGATTTCCTCTTGTTGCTGGAGGAAATGTAATTGGCGGGTTAGGTGTAAGCGGTGGTACAGTTGAGGAAGATATAACAGTTGCTAGGGCCGCTCTAGCTGCTAGATGTACTTAGTACATTGTGTCACCTAAAGCAATGGTAATTTTGCAGTCTTTTTCCGCCCTGCTTCGTTGGCGTCACCTTACAGATTCTCGATCTGATCGGATCCTCCGCCTCGCTGGCCGAAAAAATCCTTGCAAACTTATCCAATGTTTAAATGACTCAATATACTAATAGGAGGAGATTATATGAGTATTGATCAAGCTCTAATTGAGAAAATAACATTAGAAATTTTAACAAAAATGCAAACCGGAGCAAAGGCAGCTCCAGCTGGTTATGGTGACGGAATTTTTGAAACGGTTGATGAAGCCGTGGCTGCAGCCCGCAAAGCATATCAAGAGTTAAAGACTCTATCTTTAGAAAAAAGAGAAGTACTCATCAAAGCAATGCGAGATGTAGCCTATGAAAATGCCACAATTCTGGCGCAAATGGCTGTAGACGAATCCGGTATGGGAAGAGTATCTGATAAAATTATCAAGAATCAAGTAGCTGCGCTTAAAACACCTGGCACAGAAGATCTAACTACCCAGGCTTGGAGCGGTGACAACGGTTTAACATTAATTGAAATGGGACCTTATGGTGTCATTGGCGCCATTACCCCTACCACGAATCCAACAGAAACGGTTATCTGCAATGGAATTGGCATGATTGCTGCGGGGAATACTGTATTCTTCAACCCACATCCTACTGCAAAAAATACATCCATAAAGATTATCACACTGTTGAATCAAGCCATCGTGAAAGCAGGTGGTCCAAATAACCTATTAACTTCAGTGGCAAATCCTTCCATCAAGGCAGCTAATGAAATGATGAAACATCCAGGAATCAATATGTTAGTAGCAACAGGTGGTCCTGGAGTCGTTAAGGCAGTCTTATCGTCTGGTAAGAAAGCCATTGGTGCAGGGGCTGGCAATCCTCCTGTCATCGTAGATGAAACTGCAGATATTGAAAAGGCAGCTCGGGATATTGTTGCAGGATGCTCCTTTGATAATAACTTGCCTTGCATCGCAGAAAAAGAAGTAATTGCCATAGGATCGATTGCAGATCGATTGATTACCTACATGCAAAAATATGGTGCATATCTGATTTCAGGATCCAATATTGATCGCCTGCTTGACGTTATCATGACAGTGCAGGAAGAAAAGATAGCAGAAGGCTGCACCGATAAGCCGAAAAGAAGCTATGGTATTAATAAAGATTATGTTGGTAAAGATGCAAAATATCTACTAAGCAAAATTGGTATTGATGTACCGGATAGTGTGCGAGTTGTTCTATGCGAAACACCAGCAGATCATCCTTTTGTTATTGAAGAGCTAATGATGCCTGTATTACCAGTAGTGCAGGTAAAAGACATTGATGAAGCCATTGAAGTGGCTGTAAGAGTAGAGCATGGCAATCGCCATACGGCAGCGATGCACTCTAAAAACGTTGATCACTTAACCCGATTTGCTAGAGCCGTTGAAACGACCATCTTTGTCAAGAATGCTCCTTCCTATGCAGGAATTGGAGTAGGTGGAGAAGGCTTTACCAGCTTTACTCTTGCTGGTCCAACAGGTGAAGGAATAACCTCACCACGCAGCTTTACTCGGCAAAGACGATGCGTTCTCGTTGATGCTTTTTCCATTGTCTAATTGAAAAATTCTTGCTTCAGATGGAGTCTTTACTCCATCTGAAGCTGGGGTGTACTTATCTTTCAGACTTAGTCGCTCTAGTGCTTCCAATTGTATAAAGGGGAGTCTTAGAGCGATTTAGTCAGTGGATAGATGAAAGTTTGGGAGCTGATAGAAAATGCGTGACGAGATTGTCGCCGCGGTAAAAGCAGCAGGTGTAGTGGGTGCTGGCGGAGCTGGTTTTCCTACCCATGTTAAAATCAACGCTGCTGTTGAATTTGTGATTGTTAATGGTGCGGAATGCGAACCCTTATTAAGAGCTCATCAGCATATCATGGCAGCAGAAAGTACGAAGATGGTTCTAGGCTTGAAAACAGTGATGCTAGCCACTGGTGCAAAACGCGGTTATATTGGTTTAAAACGTAAGTATGAAGAAGCCACAAAAAACCTCCAGGCTGCTATAAAAGAGATAGGTGAGCAGGAAATTGATTTGTTCTTTTTACCTGACATTTATCCAGCAGGAGATGAACAAGTACTTGTTCATGAAGTCACGGGCCGAATTGTACCTGAAGGCGGTATACCTCTCCACGTAGGAGTGGTAGTGGCTAATGTTGAGACCCTAATCAATATTGCAGACGCTTTAAAAGGCCAAGGCGTAACGGATAAATATGTTACAGTTGGCGGTGCCGTGGCCAAACCAATCACATTAAAAGTGCCCATTGGTATGAAAGTACAGGAACTGATTGCTTTGGCAGGGGGAGCACTTGTGAACCCTTATGCGATCATTGACGGTGGTCCGATGATGGGAAAATTAATTACCGCAGATGCATCAGTTACCAAAACTACAGGAGGCATCTTGGTCTTACCTATAGATCATTCCTTAATTACACAAAAAAATACAACATGGCAGATGATTGCCAATCGGGCGAAGGCAGTATGCTGTAATTGTTTAGCCTGTACCGATGTTTGTCCGCGCCACCTGTTAGGTCATAGTTTAGAACCTCATCGTATCATGCAGGCGATTGGTAAAGGGCAGGTAGGTGAGTCAGCTATTTTTTCTCGTGCTTTGTTGTGTTCAGAATGTGGTGCATGTGATACCTTTGGCTGTTCCATGGGTTTATCTCCCCGCAGAGTGAATGCAGAGTTGAAAAAGCAATTGGGAAAAGCCGGGATAAAAAATCCTCATAACAATAAACCACAGCAGGCTCTGTCAACCCGTATAAATCGTTTAATTCCTACCAAACGTTTGACAGCACGTCTTGGTATTGCTCAATATGATGTAAAAGCACCACTGAGTGCAAACGAAGTGGTTGCAAAAGAAGTTACGTTGCCTCTCTCTCAGCATATTGGAGCGCCAGCCTTACCAATTGTTAAAGTAGGAGATACGGTTAAAAAAGGTGATTTAATTGGAACTATACCTGAAGGCGCAGCGGTAGGAGCTAATTTACATGCCAGTATATCAGGAGAGATCTGTAGGGTAGACACTAGTATTGGTATCCGGGCGGTTTAGGATAACAGGGGGGACATAAAAATGAAGCGTGCTATTGGTCTATTAGAATTAAAAAATATTACCAGAGGTCTTTTAGCAGCAGATGCCATGCTAAAGGCAGCTAACGTAGAGATCCTCATGGCACAAGCCATGTGCCCTGGCAAGTATGTTGTCATGGTTGCAGGTGATGTAGGAGCCGTCCAAAGCGCAGTCAGAAGTGGATCGGCAGTAAGCGGCGCTGAAAATGTTGTGGATGAATTTATACTTCCTAATTTGCATGACAGTATTTTCCCAGCATTGTCAGGCTGTACCGAAGTCAAAGAAGTAAGATCCCTGGGGGTAATTGAAAGCTATTCCGTAGCGTCCGCGATTATTGCAGCAGATACGGCAGTAAAAGCTTCCAATGTGGAATTGATTGAAGTTCGCCTGGCAAGAGGAATGGGCGGCAAAGCTATGGTGACACTAACTGGCGACGTAGGAGCGGTAACCGCTGCCATTAAGGCTGGCAGCAATGCCATACATGACAGCGGATTCTTAGTCGATCAACTCGTATTGCCAGCACCTCACAGTGCTTTACATAAAGTCTTGTTTTAATAGTAATTCCAGTAAATTAAAGATCATGCCTTGACTGGAAATTTCAAAGGGGTACAGACTTCGTAGAAAAAGATGATTGTGGGACAAGGAACTAGTCCCTATATCCAGAGATGGCTGTAAAAGAGTGGCATAATTTGATTAAAAGCTTAATAAAATAAATTGTAGAAATGATTAATTCTCACAAGTATTGACAGATTAAAAGCATTCATCTATACTGAAAAATATAACATTGAAAATTCCGATTATTAAAAATTTAATAATCTTCCATGTGAGGGATGCGGGAGAGATCTGGTTTCAGGCGCCGAAGGAGCAAAGGCAATAAACTCTCAGGCAAAAGGACCGTATTCTAATGGAACTCTGGAAAGATCGCTATGCGGCACCCAAGGAGTAACCGAGATATTCGGGATTCTCTGGAGGTAAATAAGACAGAGGCCAACTACGTTGGTTTCTGTCTTATTTTTCGGTCTGGGATTAACTACATACGGAATGATGGTTGCGGGAGAGAACGCTTAACTAGCGTCACCGAAGGAGCAAAGCTTTGTTCAAACTCTCAGGTAAAAAAACCGTAACTGGACCGAACTCTGGAGAGTACACTTCGTAAGCGAAAGTGTCGCCGATGGGGAGCCCCGCTGCGGGCGAATCTCTCAGGTAAAAGGACAGAGAACAAGAGTGAGTTTTCACTCTTATTCTCTGTCCTTTTTAATGTATTAAAGAAAGATTGGAGTGGTTTTCATGGCAGTAAAACAGACACCGCTTTATGAGACGCATTTGCGGTATGGTGGCAGAATAGTTGAGTTTGGCGGTTGGTCTCTCCCGGTCCAGTACACTGGAATCAAGAATGAACATCAGGCCGTCAGAACAAAAGCAGGGTTATTTGACGTATCCCATATGGGGGAAGTAGTAGTTAATGGACCAGATGCACTTGTCTTTCTGCAAAGGTTAGTAACCAACGATGTATCCAAACTGGAAAGAAATCAAATACTCTACACACCCATGTGCTATAAGCATGGGGGAACGGTAGACGATCTATTAGTTTACAAAAAAGATGCTGATCATTATCTCCTAGTTATTAATGCAGCAAACATTGAAAAAGATTGGAATTGGATGCGGGAGAATGCCGAAGAATTTGACGTTAAGCTTACCAATATCTCAAATGAAACGGCTCAGATCGCTCTGCAAGGACCATTATCAGAAATGATTTTATCGAAATTGACTGATGTACCACTTTCAGAACTGAAATATTACTGGTTTATGCCTGAAATCGATGTTGTTGGCAAAAAAGTATTATTATCGAGAACTGGATATACGGGAGAAGATGGATTTGAAATTTACTGCAGCCCAGATGATGCTACATATTTATGGGATACAATCATGGAAGTTGGGTGCCCCCTTGGATTGCTTCCCGCTGGTTTAGGTTGTCGTGACACATTGAGATTTGAAGTTTGTTTTCCTTTATATGGCCACGAACTCTCGGTCGACATTTCGCCCATTGAGGCAGGAATCGGAATGTTTGTAAAGCTTGATAAAGAGGAATTTAACGGACAAGGAACGCTTCAAGAACAGAAAACCAATGGACCAAAACGCAGAATAGTCGGTTTTGAAATGGTTGATCGTGGAGTAGCACGGGCTGAATATCCGATTTTGGTAGAGGGCAGCTATGTTGGAGTGGTAACGACAGGAACTTATGCTCCATCCCTTGATAAGAACCTTGGTTTGGGTATAATTCAAGCTGAATACGCAAAGGTTGGACAAAAAATAGATATTGAAATTCGCGGCAAAAATGTGTCTGCCCAAGTCATTTCCAAACCATTTTATAAAAGAGAGGGGAAGTAAAATGAATATTCCAAAAGAACTAAAGTACTCCAAGGATCACGAATGGGTCAAGGTAGAAGGGAAAGTTGCTATCATTGGGGTAACTGATTTTGCTCAATCGCAGTTAGGTGATGTCGTTTTTGTAGAATTGCCAGATGAGTCAGGTACAGTGAAAGTGGGGGATGGTTTTTCTGTCATTGAGTCAGTAAAGGCAGTATCGGATATTTATGCGCCGGTCTCCGGAAAAATTGTAAAAGTGAACCAAGCTCTTACTGATACTCCCGACCTGATCAATCAAGAACCTTATGGTGAAGGTTGGATTGTTGTTATTGAAATGTCTGACAGCAGTGAATTAGATGATCTTTTAGATAGCGACGCATATGCTCAGTTGGTGGCGGAGGGAGGACACTAGAAATGGCTTGGAGTTATCTTCCTCATACAAAAGCTGATAGACGTGAGATGCTAGATGCTGTTGGCGTCGATTCAGTGGAAAAATTATTTGAAGACGTACCAGCCGATTTGCGAATGACCAGGACATTAAAGTTGCCGCCAGCCCTGCCTGAACAGGGTTTAGTTAAACATCTCAAAGCACTGGCAAAAGCGAATGCCAATCTTCAAGAATTAACCTGCTTTCTAGGTGCAGGAGCTTATGACCATTATATTCCCAGTGTAGTTCATCATATCATTGGACGCTCTGAATTTTACACTGCCTACACGCAATATCAGCCAGAGATTTCCCAGGGCTATTTGCAGGCGTTATGGGAATACCAATCAATGATCTGTGAGATTACAGGTATGGAAGTGGCTAATGCCTCCATGTATGATGGCGGTACCGCTGTTGCTGAAGCCGCTATGATGGCGTGTGCCAGTTCTAAGAAAACGGCAATTGTAATGGCCGAGGCCGTCCATCCCCATTATCGGGAGACATTTCTGACCTATGCCAAGGATAAAAAGATTGAACTTAAACTGGCGCCATATAGCGATGGCTTGACTGATTTAAACAAGATGCCCCAGATGATAGATGATTCGACAGCGGCTGTTGTCGTGCAATTTCCTAATTTCTTTGGCTGCATTGAGGATTTGAAAAGAATCGCAGAAATGGCCCACGCTAAGGGAGCATATCTGATTGCTGTTGTTGATCCTATTTCTATGGGGCTTCTAGAATCTCCCGGTGCGCTAGGTGCAGATATCGTAGTCGGAGAAGGTCAAGGTTTGGGAATTTCAATATCTTTTGGCGGTCCATATCTCGGTTTCTTTGCAACAACGGAAAAGCTCATGAGAAAAATGCCTGGTCGAATTGTCGGTCAGACAGTAGACAACAGAGGCAATCGTGGTTTTGTACTGACGCTTCAAGCTCGTGAACAACATATTCGGCGTGAAAAAGCTACCTCCAATATTTGCTCCAACGAAGCACTTTGCGCTTTGACATCTGCTGTTTATATGAGTACTTTGGGCAAAGCTGGTTTACAGGAGATTGCAGCACAATGCATTCAAAAAGCCCATTATGCATATCGTTCACTGACAAGTTTAAAAGGATGTGAACCTGTATTCTCGGGAGCGTTCTTTAAAGAATTCGCTGTCAGGCTGAATAAACCAGTTTCCCAAATTAATAAAAAATTGTTGGCTAAAGGAATCTTAGGAGGACTGGATCTTAGTAAATACTATCCTGAACTTGAAAACTGCATGCTCGTCTGTGTTACTGAAAAACGTAGCAAAGAAGAGATAGACGGGTTGGTTCGTGAAATGGGGGAAGTGTTATGAAAACAAAACAGTCGACTATATTCGAAATCAGCAAGCCTGGGCGTTTTGCCTTAGATCTGCCAAAAAGTGACGTTCCCACTTATGAGATTGAAACACTTGTACCAGCTAACCTCCTAAGATCAAAATACGCGGAACTTCCGGAGGTAAGCCAACCAGATGTAATGAGGCATTATACCGCCCTCTCAAATCGAAACTTTGGTGTTGACTCGGGATTTTATCCCCTTGGTTCATGTACGATGAAGTATAATCCTAAAGTGAATGAAGATGTTTGCCGGTATCCGGGCTTTGCAGATATTCATCCTTTGCAGGATGTTGAGTCAATGCAAGGTGCGTTAGAACTTCTATATCAAATGGAACAGTATTTAGCAGAAATTGCCGGAATGGATGCGGTTACAATGCAGCCTGTGGCGGGTGCCCATGGTGAGTTGACAGGATTAAAACTCATCAGGCAGTATCATCGCTCGCGGGGTGAAGTAAGAACTAAAGTGATTGTGCCTGACTCTGCTCATGGTACAAATCCGGCCACCGCAGCTGTTTGTGGATTGGAAATCGTTGAAATTAAGTCCAATGATGACGGTTCAATTAACCTAGATGCGCTAAAAGCTGCTGTGGGTTTAGATACTGCGGCATTGATGCTTACTAACCCGAGTACTTTAGGTTTGTTCGAAAAAAACATCAAAGAAATTGCCCAAATCGTTCATGCTGCCGGCGGACTGTTATATTACGATGGGGCTAATACGAACGCAGTAATGGGGATTGTGCGTCCAGGCGATATGGGTTTTGATGTAGTACATATTAACCTCCATAAAACCTTTTCTACGCCCCACGGCGGCGGCGGACCTGGCTCTGGGCCTGTCGGTGTAAAAAAAGAGTTAACTCCATTTTTGCCTGTTCCCATAATAACCTTCGATGGGGGAAAATATGATCTGGAATATGATCGACCTCTCTCCATTGGAAGAATGCATTCTTTTTACGGTAATTTCGGAGTGATTGTACGGGCCTATGCCTATATCCGGACGATGGGACCAGATGGACTTCGGCAAGCAAGTGAAGATGCCGTTCTAAATGCAAACTATTGTTTAAGTCAATTAAGAGAAGACTACTACGCTCCCTTTGACCGGTATAGTATGCATGAATGCATAATCACCTCTAAAAATCAAAAGCAGTTTGGCGTAAAGACGCTGGATATCGCAAAACGACTATTGGATTATGGGTATCATCCGCCAACCATTTACTTTCCGCTTATCGTTGATGAAGCGATAATGATTGAACCTACCGAGACGGAGAGTAAAGAAACGCTGGATGGTTTTATTAAGGCTATGCGGGAAATAGCGAAAGAAGCGAGAACTGACGTAACGCAAATTCTTAATGCTCCCCACGACACTGTTGTGGGAAGGCTTGATGAAACTGCGGCGGCACGGAAACCGGTAGTAAGATGGAAACCTTAGATTTGCTGGCCCAAGAGGGGTGGCGGATTAGGCAGCAAAATTTTCAGTCAAATATTAAATTTTCATATCCTAATGAAACCAAAGCTGTAAGTGTTACAGGCGGTACATGTAGTTTAAACTGCGCACATTGCGGAGGTCACTATTTAAAGGGGATGAAGGCACTTCAGGATATCCCTGAGGGGAATGGAATTACAGCACGCAGCCTTTTAATCAGCGGCGGGTGTACAGCCGAAGGCAAGGTTCCCATCGCTGAGCATATAGCCAAAATTGCGGCAATGAAACAAAAGATGAAGTATAACGTACATGTTGGTCTGGTTGACGAGGAAGACATTCAGAAAATAGCTAAGGTAGCGGACAAAGTTTCTTTTGATTTTATTGGGGATGATGCAACGATAAAAGAAGTTTTAGGAATTGATCGTACCGTTTCAGATTATGCTGCGTGCTACCAGAAACTTAGGAAAAGTTGTTCTGTGATTCCCCATATATGCATTGGACTTCATGGCGGCGAGATTAGAGGTGAGTACCAAGCGATCAGGCACCTAAAAGCACTTGGAGTAGACGGGATTACTTTTATTGTATTTACTCCAACGAAGGGTACACGTTTTGCCGAATGTAAGCCCCCATCTATTGAAGATGTATTAAACATACTGGCTAGCGCGAGAAGAGAGCTTCCCGCGCTGCCGATTCATCTTGGATGCATGCGGCCAGGAGGTGCTTATCGTCAGGAATTAGATTTATGGGCAGTTCGCTTAGGGATCAACGGCATTGTAAATCCAGTTTCAGGGGCGGTACGGTTGGCTCAAAATCTCGGATTGATGATAGAGCGGCGAGAGGAGTGCTGTGTATTATGACGTTATGGAAGTTATCTGCGGGAACAGCCAGTGTAATTGGTAAAAAACGAATCAAAAGTGAAGCGCTTCCCAATACCGCCTATATTATGCTGGGTGATAAATGTCGCAACAACTGCAGCTTTTGTTCCCAGTCTCAGAGCAGCAGTGCAAGAGGAGATCTTTTATCTAGAATAACATGGCCTGCCTTTGATGCGAACGAAGTTACATCAGGTATTTCCTCAGCCTATTCTAAAGGAGATTTAAAAAGAGTCTGCCTCCAGGTTGTTAACAGCGAAAATAGTTGGGATGCTACGTTAGAAGCAGTACGAAAATTAAGTGCAGATGGTCCTAAGCCTATCTGCGTGTCAAATCATATCGAGGATGCTGGGCAGGCCGCCGAAATGATTGCAGCAGGAGCTGAAAGAATTTGTATCGCAATCGATGCTGCCACTTCGGAGATCTACCGACTTGTTAAAGGTCAAGACTGGGAAGAAAGAATCCGTTTGTTGCAAGAGTGCGCGAGTACTTTTCCGGGAGCCGTAACGACTCACCTGATCGTCGGACTTGGTGAGACGGAAGAAGAAGCGGTGAATTTTATCGCTGATTGTATTGAACTCGGAATCACTGTGGGGTTATTTGCTTTTACACCGATACCAGGCACGGCTATGGCTGACAAGAGGCCCCCTTCCATCTCTCACTACCGGCGGGTGCAAATTGCTCATTATCTTATGCGTAAAGGCTATTGCCGCAGTACAATCCGCTTTACAAACGGAAAAATTAGCAGTTACAACGTTTCTGATTTAGTTAAGATGCTGGCCGATGGAAAGGCTTTTGAAACCACCGGCTGCGCTGACTGCAATCGACCGTATTATAATGAACGGCCTGGCGGAATTATGTATAATTATCCTCGGCCGCTCACCAGAAAGGAAATCGAGCAAGCGATAATGGAGAGCGGTATAGGCGGTGAATCTTATGGTTTGGCGTGTTCTTGATACTGGCATAAACGATGCTGCCTTGAATATGGCAATCGATGAAGCAATTCTGTTGGCTCATAGCGCGGGAGACGTTCCTCCTACCCTCCGATTTTACGGCTGGAAACCAGCCGCAGTAAGTTTGGGATATTTTCAAAAAGCAAAATCCGAGATTGATCTAGAACAATGTGATACATTGGGCATCGATGTAGTAAGAAGATTGACGGGAGGTCGGGCAGTATTGCACGAAACGGAATTGACCTACAGTATTGTCGTCAAAGAGGATTATCCTCTCATACCCCAAACTATAACGGCATCATACCGGTATTTTAGTAATGGACTTCTTGCCGGCTTGGAAAAGATGGGTATTAGAGCGCAGATGAGTATGCCACGCGGGGCGTATGGTAAGGTAAGAGAAAAGGATCAACATTCATCTGCCGCATGTTTTGATGCTCCATCCCATTATGAAATTACTTATGAGGGACGCAAGCTGATTGGCAGTGCCCAAGTTCGTAAACATGGCGTCATACTTCAGCATGGATCAATTTTGTTACATTTCTCTGCTGAAAAACTTGCCGCTGTACTGAAGGTTTCTTCCTCCCAGAGACGACAACTAATGATCGGAATGCTGTCTAGCGGCGTGACATCGATTGATCAAATTCGAGGGTGCCATACAACATGGGAGGAGACGCGTGATGCTGTAATGGCTGAATTTGGTCCGAAGATCGGCGTTGATACCCAAAGAGGATGCCTGACCCAAAAAGAAGTAGAAACCAGCAAAATGCTTATAGAATCCAAATATAGTCAATCGCAATGGAATTTACTGCGTTAATGAAGGAGGGGAAAGGCATGAGTTATGATGTAGCCGTTATTGGCGGCGGTCCGGGCGGATATGTAGCGGCCATTCGGGCGGCGCAGTTAGGCGCTAAGGTTCTTTTGATAGAGAAAGATCAATTGGGCGGTGTCTGCTTAAACCGGGGCTGCATTCCTACCAAGACGCTCTTGAAAAGCGCCGAAAAATGGCGTGATCTACAACATTACAATGAATTTGGTCTTACGGCCGACAATATTGGCTTTGATTTTAAATTGGTGACCAAGCGCATGAATCAGGTAGTAGAGCAGATGCAAAAAGGAATTGGGCAATTGATAAAAAGTAATGGTATTGATTATAAAGTCGGAAGGGCAAGTCTTACAGCCCCTAATCAAATAAACGTGAACACGAATTCAGGTACTGAGCAGTATTCTGCTCGGAAAATCATATTGGCAACTGGTTCTGTGCCAATGGGTTTGCCAGTACCGGGAGGCGAATTGCCAGCGGTTATCAATAGTGATCAATTATTGGCAATGAACCAGGTGCCTGAAAATATGGTTGTTATTGGTGCGGGAGCAGTTGGGATTGAGTTTGCGGCAATTTTCCAGTCATTTGGCTGCAACATCACTGTGATTGAAATGCTGCCGAACATATTGCCGAATATCGATAATGAAATCGTAAAACGTATGGCGCTGCTCTTGCGCAAGCAGGGAATTAACATGTTGACCAATACCCGTGTGACTGGAATTAAACCTGGAAATAGGGGCGCCATTGTAGAGATTTCTAATGGAACCACTACGCAGCAAATTGAAACGGAAAAGGTGCTGGCCTCAATCGGAAGAATTCCGGTGGTTTCTGGGTTAGGCTTAGATGAGGTCGGAATTGAGTATACTTCCAAGGGTATTAAGGTCAATGCAAAAATGGAGACAAACGTTGAGGGCGTTTATGCAATTGGAGATGTCACAGGAGAATACATGTGGGCACATGCTGCCTCAGCTGCGGGGATGATTGCTGCAGAAAACGCCTGCGGACAAAATGTAACGGTAGACTACAAGGCAGTTCCGGGGTGTATATACACGACACCTGAAGTGGCTATGGTGGGACTAACCGAGCAGGAAGCACTGGCTCAGGGAAATGAGTTCAAAGTAAGTAAGTTTAATTTCGCTGCGAATAGTAAAGCAGTATCAATGGGTGAAACCGACGGTATGGTAAAAATCATTGCCGATAGGATAACGGATGAGGTTTTGGGAATGCATATTCTAGGAGCCCATGCCAGTGACTTAATTATGGAAGGGGTACTGGCAATTCAAAACAAACTGCCAGTGAAGGCAATTGCACATACCATCCATCCCCATCCCAGTTTGTCCGAAACCATTATGGAATGTGCCCATGGAATTAACGGCGCTATTGTGCATCAAGTGAAAAGAAAAGCATAACTGGATTGTTCTACTGAAGAAAAGCCAGTAAATATAGAAGGTGGAGGGAAAGCATGATCAAATTGAAAGAATTTGACCCTGAACTTGCTGAAGCGATTGAGCTTGAGAAAAACAGGCAACAGAATAAATTGGAACTAATTGCTTCAGAAAATTTTGTAACCCCAATGGTCATGGAAGCGATGGGAACGGTATTGACCAATAAGTATGCGGAAGGATATCCTGGTCATCGCTACTACGGCGGGTGTGAATATGTAGACATTGTTGAAAGGCTGGCGATTGAAAGGGCAAAGAAAATATTTGGGGCGCAGCATGCCAATGTCCAGCCTCATTCTGGGGCGACAGCAAATACCGCAGTATATTTTGCTTTTTTAAAACCTGGCGATACCATTATGGGAATGAACTTATCCCATGGAGGACATTTGACTCACGGCAGTCCTGTCAGTATTTCCGGTAAGTATTTTAATGTGGTTTCCTACGGAGTTAATCCTGACAGTCATCTGATCGATTATGATGCAGTACGGGAGTTGGCTCTGATTCACAGGCCGAAAATGCTTGTGGCTGGAGCAAGTGCATATTCTAGAGTGATTGATTTTAAACGTTTTGGTGAAATTGCAAGAGAAGCTGGCGCAATGCTATTTGTAGATATGGCACATATTGCAGGGCTGGTGGCAGCCGGAATTCATCCGAGTCCGATTCCTCATGCTGATATTGTGACTACCACGACTCACAAAACCTTAAGAGGACCTCGGGGCGGTATTATTCTCTGCAAGGAGGAGTATGCAAAAGCGATAGACAAAGCAGTGTTTCCTGGGATTCAAGGTGGCCCGCTCATGCATGTCATTGCCGCAAAAGCAGTTGCATTAAAAGAGGCGATGCGTCCGGAATTTTGCGACTACCAAAAGCAAGTGGTCAGTAATTCAAAGGCATTGGCGCAAACTCTAAAGAATACAGGTTTTGATCTGGTATCTGGCGGAACTGACAATCATCTGATGCTTGTCGATGTTAGGAAGCAGAATCTTACGGGAAAGGCAGCCGAAGGATTACTGGATGAAGTCGGTATTACGGTGAATAAAAACACCATTCCTTTCGAGACAACAAGTCCCTTTATAACGAGCGGAATTCGGATTGGTACGGCAGCGGTAACCACACGGGGCATGGAAGAGATCGCTATGAAGAAAATTGGGAAAACCATAGCAGCGGTACTTGAAAATCCTGAAAACAAAGAAGTGCATGAGCAAGCTAAAGTTGAAGTACGTTTACTTTGCCAGGAATTTCCTCTTTATTAAGAGTAAAGGAATGTCATTAGCCTTGGAACGTTAGTATGGGAGAAAACATAATGAGAAAGGAGCAGCTAATTGATAGCTGCCCCTTTTTTACGCAAGACCAAAATTGTCATAGTATCTTAGATAATGCCAAGACCTTTGGATACAACAAATGCTGCTAATCCGCCGATCATAGGTCCAACAATAGGGACCCAGGAATAGGACCAATCCGAATCTCCTTGGCCAGCAATTGGGCATATTGCATGTGCAATACGAGGTCCTAAATCACGGGCAGGATTCATTGCATAACCTGTTGTACCGCCGAGGCAGGCACCTAAACCCAAAATCAAAACAGCAACCATATAAGGGCCAAAGCCGGGGCTCATTGCACCTACATTCTTGGAGAACATAGCGAATACGGAAAATACGAGCATAAAGGTAGCAATAATCTCACAAATCAGATTCTGGGAATAATTGCGAATTGCGGGTCCAGTACAAAAAACGGCTAACTTTACGCCCTTATCTTCTGTAATTTCCCAGTGACCTCGGAAAAATAGCCAAGTAATGCAACCGCCAAGCACGCCACCAGCAATTTGAACAAGCATGAGGGTGATTGCCTCGCCGGTTGCATAGCCTCCGTTTAACATTTTGGCAAAGGTTACTGCCGGATTGAGATCGCCTTGGCCACCTAAAGCAACAGATACAAATACTCCCATAAGTACACCTACTGCCCAGCCTACAATGATATTAATCCAACCAGCGCCTTCTGCCTTTGAACCTTTTAGTAGTGAATTTGCAACTACCCCATTACCAAAAATAATAAGAACTGTGGTACCTACAAATTCTCCTAAAAATGGAGTTGTCATAAATTGAAATCCTCCTTAAAAATTTACTACCTTATCTAAATCCGTGTAACCTCCTTTTTGCAATATTTTTTGTTTTCACATATATCTGTATTTGCGAATTTTCTGAAACAACCTGCAGTAAAAATTGCTTCTTTCCATTACATTCTTGCCGTGCTGATTCTTCGAAAATTCAAGTTAATTTTCCGAAATCCTCAGAATTATGGTTTAAACAAAGAATATAGGATATTTTTGCCGACATTCGCTAAATATAAAACTTTTAAAGATGCTATAGAGTCGTATGATTACAAAAATGGGATTCGGGAAAAATAGAAAATTCTTATTGACACAAAGAAATCCGGATGATATACTGAGAAAAATTAAATGAACAGCCGATTGGAAAACCAAAGGCTAAGAATGTCCCTCTCTAGCAGAGGCATTCTTAGTCTTTTTTATTTTATAATACAGCATAAGAATTTAAGGAGGGTCACTATGAAGTTAGTAAAGTTTGGTGTAGTTATGGCGTTAGTTCTTGCAGTTGCAGGGGGCTTGAGTGGATGCTCTAGTACTACGAATACTGCAGAAAACAAAGGTACAAAAGTTAGAATTGCTCATTTTCCAAATATTACTCATTCTCAGGCTCTTGTTGGTAAGGCAGATGGTCAGTTTCAAAAAGCGTTTGGGGATGCGAATCCGATTGAATGGAAAACTTTCAATGCAGGCCCAGCGGAAATTGAGGCCTTATTTGCAGGAGAAGTTGATATCGGCTATATTGGACCAGGCCCTGCTATTAATGGTTATACAAAATCAAAAGGTGATTTGCAAATTATTGCTGGGGCAACTGATGCAGGAGCTATTTTAGTAACAAGAAAAGATTTAGTGTTAAAGAATGTAGGAGAACTTAGCGGCAAAAGGGTTGCAATTCCTCAGTTTGGCAATACCCAGGATTTATCTTTACGGCATATTTTACAAGAAAATGGTTTGAAAGATACTACAAAAGGCGGCACTGTAGAAGTAAGACAGGCTGACAATCCTGATATTAAAACGTTATTAGATAAAGGCGACATTGACGCGGCTCTTGTTCCAGAGCCATGGGGCGCTCGTCTTGTCAATGAAGTGCAAGCCAATATCTTATTAGATCATAAACAAGTTTGGAGAGATGGAAACTATACTACAGCCGTTGTAGTAGCAAATTCAAAATTCATCAAGGAACATCCAGATCTAGTGGAAAAATTTCTGCGGACTCACGTAGAATTGACCGATTACATTAATGAAAATCCCGATAAGGCTAAGGACACAGTAAATAGTCAAATCAAAGAATTAACTGGCAAACCGCTGGCGAAAGAAGTTTTAGATGCTTCCTTTACAAGATTAACCGTCACAAATGATCCTGAAAAAGAGTCTGTGATTGGTTTTGTAAAATTGTCGGTAGATGCAGGCTTTCTCAAGACTGCACCGGATTTAAAAGATTTGTTTAATCTTAAACTTCTAAATAAAGTTTTAAAAGAAAAAGGGCTACAAGAAATAGGGGACTGAGGTGTTATTGATGAGTGTAGTAGTAGAAAATATCAGTAAGAGCTTTATTACTAAAAATGATACGATAAATACTCTTAGTAACATTAATGTTGAGTTTCATAAAGGAGAGTTTGTTTGTATTCTAGGTCCCTCTGGGTGCGGGAAGTCGACTTTGCTCAATATTATCGCTGGATTAGAGAAGGAAACCTCAGGCAGAGTGATTTGCAACGGGAAAGAAGTCAAAGGAGCCGGTCCTGATCGAGTCGTTATGTTTCAGGAACCGGCCCTGTTTCCCTGGTTAAAAGTAATTGATAATGTTGAATTTGGCATGAAACTAGCTGGTATTCCCAAGGATGAACGAAGAGAAAAAGCCATGAAATACTTAAAAATGGTGCATCTTACCCGCTTTCAAAACTGTTATATACACGAATTATCAGGCGGTATGAGGCAGAGGGTGGCCTTGGCTAGAGCACTGACCCTTGATTCAGATATTCTGCTGATGGATGAACCCTTTGCTGCACTGGATAGTCAGACGAAGAATATCCTGCAGTTAGAACTGCAGCAGATTTGGCTGGAAACCAAAAAAAACATTATCTTTGTTACTCATAATGTGGAAGAGGCGGTTCTCTTAGCCGATCGGGTTATTGTCATGTCAGCCAATCCAGGAGCGATAAAAAAAGAGTTTCATATCCAGCTTGCTCGTCCAAGGCAGCCAGACAATATTGATTTAGCTTATCTTGCAGCAGATATTATGAAAGAATTAAAAGAGGAGGTGGAGAAGGTTGCCAAAGCTGAATTCGACACTAATTGGACTAGTAAAAAAGATCTTGTTTTACCTGATTCTGATAGCGATATGGGAACTGGCATATAAGATAGGAGTAGATTGGCTCAGGTTATGGAAGCCGTATATATTTCCTTCTCCCATCGCTGTCTTTACCACCTTATGGAGCTTAATAATAGATGGAACGATGAGCATTGCCGTATTGGCAAGTGCAAAACGAATTTTTCTGGGCTATATGTTATCCATTACCATAGGGATTTTTGTTGGTCTGGCGATTGTTCGGTTTAAATATTTAGATGAAAATGTGAGTCCATTGATCTTAGGACTACAAACCTTGCCGAGTATTTGCTGGCTGCCTTTTTCTATCCTTTGGTATGGATTAAATGAAAGTGCTATTATCTTTGTTATCACCATTGGGTCAACCTTTGCGGTATCCATTGCCATCGAATCGGGTATGAAGAATATAAATCCTTTGTTTGTGAGGGCTGCAAAAACCATGGGGGCCAAGGGCTTTAGTCTCTATTGGAATGTGATTATTCCAGCGAGCCTTCCTAGTATTATTTCAGGACTAAAGCAAGGTTGGTCTTTTGCCTGGAGAGCTCTCATGGCAGGAGAAATGATCTCTGCTACGAAAGGTCTGGGGCAGGTTCTCATGGTCGGACGGGATTTAGCTGATATCAGTCAGGTTATGGCGATTATGATTGTGATTGTTATTCTGGGAGTTGCGGTAGATAAGCTGATCTTTGGTAGAATGGAAATCAATATTAGACAAAAATGGGGCTTAGATAAAGCCTAGTAATAAGAAGAGCTGTGTGAAAGGCAAGTACTGTCAAGAGAAAGTAGGTAGCATATCTATGAATTTGAAAACTAAGAATCTTGAGACTGATATTCTAATCGTTGGGGGCGGAACAGCAGGCTGTTTTGCCGCAATCACCATTGCTGAGAATTCAGATGCAAAAGTAATCATTGCAGAAAAAGCAAATATAAAGCGCAGCGGCTGCTTAGCAGCAGGGGTCAATGCACTAAATGCCTACATTGTAAAGGGGCAGACTCCTGAAACCTATCTTACCTATGCGAAAAACGATGCAGAAGGCGTGGTAAGAGAAGATCTTGTATATACCATTGCCCAGAAACTGAATCAGGTGACAAAAAAGGTTGAGGATTTAGGCCTTGTTATTTTGAAGGATGAAGCTGGGGAGTATGTTTCTCGCGGCAATCGCAATATCAAAATAAATGGTGAAAATATAAAACCCATTCTTGCGGATGCAGTAAGTAAGATTCCTAATGTTACTGTGATCAATCGCATGAATATCATTGATTATATCCTGCAGGATGGAAAAATTATAGGCGCATATGGATTTTCTCTTGATACCGCTGTTTTATACGTAATCTCGGCAAAAGCTGTTATCTGTACTACGGGAGGGGCTGCAGGACTTTATAAACCCAACAATCCTGGATTTTCTAAACACAAAATGTGGTACTCTCCCTTTAATACAGGGGCTGGATATGCCATGGGCATTCGAGCAGGCGCTGAAATGACAACGTTTGAAATGCGATTTATTGCACTTCGCTGTAAAGATACCATTGCCCCTACTGGAACCATTGCCCAAGGAATTGGAGCGCAGCAGACGAATAGCAAGGGAGAAGAATACGAGAAGAACTACGGTATTCCAAAGACCTCGATTCGAATGTACTCTACAGTAATGGAAAACCAAAAAGGCAAAGGCCCTTGTTATTTGCAGACCCTGGGTATTAGCCAAGAACAAGAACAGGACCTATATAAAGCCTATTTAAATATGTCTCCAGCGCAGACCTTGTCATGGCTGGAAAATGGAAAGGGACCCGCCAATGAGAATGTTGAAATTGAAGGAACCGAACCTTATATTGTTGGTGGTCATACAGCAAGTGGGTATTGGATAGATACGAATAGAGCTACAACGATTCAGGGACTTTATGCTGCTGGTGACGTAGCTGGAGGCAGTCCTCAAAAATATGTGACAGGATGCTTTGCAGAAGGTGAAATTGCAGCCGTTGCTGCTGTAGCTTATATACAAGGCATAGTAATTACCCCACCTGACTTGCAGGAGGTTGAAAGAAAGGCAGAAGCTGTTAATGCTTTTTTTAGAAACGAACAAGGTCTTTATACGGTGGAAGAAATCGAAGAGGCTATGCAGAAAGTTATGGATCAATATGCAGGCGGAATTTCTTCCGGCTATGTTTTTAACCTTAGTAAACTGCAAGTGGCAAAAAGACAGATTAAAGACTTATTGCAGCTTAGTTATAAGCTTAAAGCCCATGATTTACACGAACTGATGCTGATTTACGAAGTGATTGACCGATTGTATGTTTGTGATACATTAATTCAGCATTTAGGCGCAAGAAAAGAGACGCGATGGCATACGTTTCAAGAAAATGCTGATTATCCTGAGCGAGATGATGTCAATTGGCTGAAATATGTAAATTCACGTTTTTCTAAGGGCGAAGTCAAAATAATACTGCGAGATTTAGTAAAGAAGGATGACATCTATGAGCATAAAGATTGATCGTCATAAATGCACCGGCTGTGGAAAATGCCGAGAGGTTTGTCCTGGTAGTTTGTTAGCAGAAGATCCTGCAGGAAAGACCCAGATCAAATATCCTAAAGAATGTTGGGGCTGTACTTCCTGTGTCAAGGAATGCAACTTTAATGCAATCCAGTATTATCTGGGAGCGGATATGGGGGGCAAGGGGAGTTTTCTATACACAAAGCAAGAAGGTCAACTCTTACATTGGATCATCGTTGCACCAGATGGCAGTAAGCAAATACTCACCATCGATAAGAGACAGGCTAATGCCTATTAGGAGGAAAAGTATGGATCATTTAGATAGACTCGAGGCTCAGAGTATTTTTATATTGCGAGAAGCCTATAAAAAATTTGGTAAGCTAGGAATGTTATGGTCAATCGGTAAGGACTCAACGGTGATGTTGTGGCTGGCTAAGAAGGCGTTCTTTGGTCATTGCCCATTTCCGTTTATTCATGTGGATACGACTCATAAAATTCCGGAAATGATTGTATTTAGAGATCGAATGGCTAAAGAGTATAATATCGAATTGATTGTCCATAAAAATGAAGAAGCCCTAAACGCAGGGATGGGACCTCATCAAGGTCGATTGGTCTGTTGTAAAGCACTGAAAACAGATGGTCTGCAGCAGGTAGTTACCAAATATGAATTTGAAGGTCTAATTTTAGGGATTCGTCGGGATGAAGAAGGATCACGTTCCAAAGAGCGAGTCTTCAGTGAACGAAATAAAGATTCGGAATGGGACTATACAAATCAGGCACCCGAATTATGGGATCAATTTAAGACCGATTTTCCTAAAGGGAATCATATTAGGGTACATCCTATTCTTCACTGGAATGAAATGGACATTTGGGCTTACATTGAAAGGGAAAAAATCGAATTAGTAGATTTATATTTCGCTAAAAATGGCAAACGATACAGAAGCCTGGGATGTGCTCCATGTACAGGGCAAATTGATTCCAATGCGGTTACAGTTGCTCAGATTATTGAAGAATTGAAAAATACGAAAGTGGGCGAAAGAGCAGGCAGGGCTCAAGATCAGGAAGATTCATATGCCATGCAAAAACTCCGTAAAGATGGATACATGTAAGATGCGGCCTGTGGAGTAATGAGAGAATCGTGTAGGAGGAAAGTCAATGGATATTGCTAGAGAAGTATTAAATATTGTTGTTGTCGGACATGTAGACCATGGGAAATCTACAGTAATCGGTCGTTTGCTATATGATACAAAATCCCTTCCAGAAGGTGCTATCGATCGGGTTAAGAGAATTGCGAAGGAAAAGGGAAAACCTTTTGAATATGCATATTTATTGGACGCTTTTGAGGAGGAACAAAAACAGGGTATTACAATTGATACTACACAGCTTCAATTTCGTACGGATAAACGAGATTATGTGATCATTGATGCGCCTGGTCATAAGGAATTCTTGAAGAATATGATATCCGGAGCTGCCAGTGCCGAAGCTGCGCTCTTAATTATTGATGCGAACGAAGGCATTCAGGAACAATCCAAACGGCATGGTTATATCTTATCGCTGTTAGGAATTCAAAAAGCCTACGTATTAGTGAATAAGATGGATCTAATACAGTATTCCGAAGAAAAGTTTAATGCGATTAAGCAGGAAATGAATGAGTTTTTAACGAGTCTACATGTTTATCCATTAAAATATATACCCGTTTCTGCTTTTCATGGAGAAAATATAACTGCTTCATCGGATAAAATGCCATGGTATAAGGGAGAGCCCGTTTTAAAAGCCATTGATTTATTTGAGAAGGATAAAGGGCTAGAGGGTAAACCTTTGCGTTTCCCCATACAAGATGTATATAAGTTTGATAGCAGGAGAATTATTGCAGGCAGAATTGAAGCGGGTACCTTACGAACAGGAGATGAAATTTTAATCTCTCCTAGTAATAAGGTAACGAAAGTGAAAAGTATAGAGTATTGGGTGGAAAAAGATAAAGTAGATCAGATCTCTGCTGGAATGTCTGTGGGGATTACCGTAGAGGATGAGTTTTTTAACCAACGGGGTGAATTTATCTCTCATACCTATGATGCCCCAATTACTTCTGATACCTTTAAAGTTTCTCTCTTCTGGATGGGAAAAAATGATTTAGTAAAAAATAAGGAATACAAGCTCAAATTAGCCACACAAGAAGTAGAATGTGAAATTTATGTGATTAATAAAGTGATTGATGCGACTACATTAGAAAACCTGGAAAATGCCAGCCAGGCAAAGACCAATGATGTAGCGGAAGTAACGATCAAGACCAAAAGGGAAATCTGTTTTGATGAATTTAGAAACAATCAAAATACAGGCAGATTTGTCATCGTGGATGGTTATGATGTCTGTGGCGGCGGGATCGTTACTGGTTTAGCACAAGAAAGACAATCTGTCAGCAAATTCTTAAAACAAGATGATGAAATAGCAGCCAAGTGCTTTGATGAATATTACTATGTATTTACTGAGGGCGGGATTAAGAAAATTGAAGGTGTGCCTCATTCTTTTAACATAGGGGATGTTATACCTTCCACGGGTGTAACCTATGAATATCCAGCAGATTTCAATGTAGTAGATATAAGAACCGGTCTTACAGCAATCATCAGAAAATCCAAATTACAGGATATCATCTCACTGAAGCATTTGACCTATGAACAGAGTCCTTTCATTGATTCACAAGGTGCTTTTATTAAAATTCATTCTGAAGAGGATTTTAATAACTTTGCAGCAGATCTTGAAAAATTGCAACAGTCGGAAATCAGCAGGACGGCAGCTTTTGCCAATCAATGGTTTGATTTTATGAAATTTAGACAAATCCGATATTTGACTGCGGCCAAGTCTTTAGAAATTGAATACCAAATATAGATACAATGAATTGCTGATTGGAACACCAAAGGCTAAGAGGCTCAGCGATATGGAAAAAAGAACTGAGTGAGCTTATTTTATATTGGCTTAAAGACCATGCTGCTTTGTGATAAGAAACCCATTAAAAGAATAAATACTGATGAAAAGGATGTACGAGTTGGTACATCCTTGTTTTTTTCGTAACAATCGAAAATAAAAAAGAATATTCAAATAGAATGAATATATAATTGTCGATAGATTGTAACAAAACAGTAACAAATTTCTTTTATAATATGAAAAATAAGGAAAGTTACTTTACTTGGTAAGCCTGATTTGTGGAAAAGAATAGGAGGGAATAAATCGGATTATAATTGATAATGATGATTTTGGGATGGGATCCTCCTTATGGTTCTTGGCGGCATGGACCGGGGTCAAGGGATAGACGGTGGTAAAGTGACGAATGGTTTGGCTAAACGTAATTGAGGAGAAATAAATGAAAAAAAGATGGTATAGTCGGTATGTATTAATAGCAGCAATATCCATTATCGCAGGTCTGCCCGGTACTTTGGTTTATGCTGCGGATTTTACTGGCAAGCAAATTGTTGATGTAAGTATTAGTGACAATAAAACATTACACGATCTTTCTGTGGTGAAACTAAAACCAGGGGATACATTCAATGCCGAGATTATTCAGCAGGATCTAAAAACCATTTATGATCTTGGCAGTTTTTATGATGTACAAGCCCAGTTTATTGAAGTACCAGAAGGCATTAAAGTGATATATGTTGTTACTGAGAAGATGATGATAAAAAGTATTGATTTTGTAGGAAATAAAGTAGTTTCAAGTGAAACCCTGCAGAACCTATCTAAAGGAATGATTGGCAATCTTAGCGATAATAAAATAATTGATGAAAAAGTACAAGCCATTGAGCAGTATTATCACGATCAAGGATATATATTAGCCAAGGTGAGTAATATTACAGTGGATCAAGAAGGAGTACTTAAGGTTTTCATCAATGAAGGTATGGTTGAAGGCATTATTGTAAAAGGCAATGAGAAAACAAAAAAGCATGTTATTACTCGTGAAATAAAATTAAAAGAACAAGATGTTTTTAATGCTAAGGATGCAAAGCGGAGTTTACAAAGATTGAATAATCTTGGATTCTTCGAAGATGTAAATATGAAATTGAATCCTGGCAGAGAGCCGAATGCCGTTATCGTCCAGGTAGATGTTAAGGAACAGAAAACCGGAACCTTTACGATTGGCGGAGGCTATAGTGAAAGTGACGGCGTGACAGCGGTTATCGGAGTGGGAGATAGTAATTTTAACGGATCTGGCAATAAGGTCAACCTAAACTTTCAGCACGGTTACTCCAGTATCGCTGGTACAGGCTGGAGTCTCAATTTTACGAATCCTTATATCGATAAGAAAGAAACATCATTAAGTGTGGATCTATTTAATTCAGTTAATGAAGTGAGTGATTATGGGCTGGATGGCGACAATACAAAACTTCGCTCTACCTATTATCGCAGGTCTCGAGGCTTTAATATTACATTAGGGCGCCCTGAAGGGGAGCATGTAAAGAATTATATTACCCTTACGAAACGGAAAGATCTTTATATCGAGCATGAGTCGGGAACTGTAGACTATTCAGCAGCGTATGGGGAAGATGGCTACGATGCTAATTACGCAGACTATATCCAAAAGAATTTTGGTGAAGTACATAGCGTAACCTTAGCAAGAGTATATGATACTCGTGATAATGTTTTTAGTCCTACAGAAGGGCAGCGTATTTAACAAGTGAATTTGCGGGAAAAGCTCTTGGCGGTGAATTTGATTTCAACAAATACATCCTTGACGGACGCAAATATTTTAAAGTTGGTGGTCAGCAAGTTTTGGCATTCCAAGTAACAGCCGGTACTAGTTCGGGAGACCTGCCTGATGCTAGCAAATTTTCTGTAGGTGGTATCGATACGCTGCGTGGTTATGAAGATAATGAATTTAAAGGCGATAAAATGTTTACCGCTACAGCCGAATATCGCTATCCAATAGCAAATAAGGTACAAGGTGTTGTTTTTGCAGATGCTGGTAACGCCTGGAGTGGTAGTTATAATTTAAATGATTTGAAGTATAGTATTGGAGCAGGGATACGCGTAAACACACCTGTAGGACCAATACGTGTTGATTATGGATATGGGAAAGAAGGCGGAAGGTGCCATTTTAGCTTTGGTACTCAATTCTAAAAGTTGTTACGGACATGTATAGTAAAGGCTTACCAGGGAGTTAGATATTAAAGAGGATAGCCGATTTTAATTAAAATCGGCTATCCTCTTAGCTATGTTCTAGGTTTAAAACTTTAGTTTAATCGGATGACTATGTAATATTCCAGCTAAAGTCTTTCTGGTATAGGGCCATTTACTTATAATTGCTATGTAATTTTTGATAAGAGTCGATGATTATGAATATCATACCTTATTTTATAAAGAAAATACAGGAAAATAGGAGATAGAAACCGCCTGCGTAGACTAAACGCTGGGGTGATAGTTTGTCCTGTTTTAAAGTTAGTAATAAGTAAAAAATAGAGAGCAGCGTCATACAGCCCGCCCAGATAAGATGAAAATCGAATAACCAAGGAGTAAAAAATAACCCTAAGGCAGTTGGAATGGTGGCCTGTATCATCATTGCGCCACTAATATTACCTAAGGCAAGAGTTTCTTTTCCTTGCCTTACCCATATCACCGCATTTAATATTTCAGGCAATTCCGTAGCAATCGGACTGATCAATAGAGAAAGAATCAATGGAGACATATTCCAAGAAACACTAAGAGCTTCTAAATTTTTAACAAAAAGATGAGAACTGATAAAAATAAGCATTAATGAAATAAAGGTTTGGGATAATACCCAAAATACAGTTGGATCTTTCTTTTTCGGTTGAAAGGTCAATGGCTCCATAACCTCTTCTGAGATAACACATTCTGCTCCCATCTCTTTATAAAAATAAAATGCATAGGCCGATAAAAATAAGATGCCTGCCAAGGGTTTGAGACTAAAGATGAAAAGACCCATTAATACTTTAAAGATAAAGATGGATACAAACCATAGCTGGTCTCGGCTCAATTTTTTGCTGTCAATATCAATCTCGACTCCTAAATCTCGCTTCTTGCGGAAAAAGATAATACAGAGTCCCACTACCGCATAAGAAATGGTTCCCAGTACAAGAGGGCCACCCAAAGCGGCTCCAATACCAATATCTTTTTGCTCAGCACTGGAATTAAAGGCGACTGCCATCAGAGTTACAACACTTTCCGGCAAAGCGGTTCCAAAGGCTGCCAAAATAGTTCCTACGGCACATTGTGCAACGTTAAATTTTCTGCCAAACCATTCAATGGCATTGACAAACAATTCACAGCTGTAATAGATCACGATAATAGCTACTAATAATGTTACATAAAGATTCAGCATATAACTACCTCCCATTTTGATATGTAAGGGCAAATAAAAAAAGACTTTTGGTGCTCTTAAAAAGCACCAAAAGTCTCATTACGCAAATAGCGGGTACTACCAGGTTGTTACACCATTATGTTGACAGCACCTATATTAATTACTCCCCTTTGATAAATTAAGTATAATGCTTTTTCTTATTATCGTCAAGATTGGGCAGGGCTATGCAAACTAGAAGAAGTGTATCTGTTAAAATCATAGCCAGTAAGCAGGAATTATCATGAACTACCAGAAACTATAGTGTAAAAGAAATAAGGAAATAAAAAGATTAGACTGGCAACAGGAGTGTTGTCAGTCTGATCGGATACTGTCTTAAAATTTGTGGTTAATACCAAAGCCTACACCATCCCGCGTTGAGGAATGATCGTGTTTATCGGATTTATATCCAAGATTAAGAGAGGTTTTACCATCCATCGCATAGTTTAATCCTGTTTGCCATCCAGTCTCTACACTGTTTGTTATTACAGATGCATAGCCATCTAATCTAGGAGCTAAATTTGCACTCACGCCGACACCATAGAAGAATTTATCCGATTCTCCACTATAATTTCTATCGCCAGCAATCAGGCGTACATTATTGTCTAATTTATAGTGGACATAGATATCGGTAGTATGGGAGCCATAGTATGATGAATAACCATTTCTCTCAATGCCAGCAGTAAATTTATCTGAAAGAGCATTTTCTATATAAAAACTATCATCGTCTATGCCGTATCCATTTTGATCCAAATTATAATGATTATACCCAATTGTGGTTTCTCCTGGAGCAAGATCCGTAAGCGGTGCAGCATATCCAATGCTGGTAGCCAACATAGTACCTGCCATAAGAGTGAATATTTTCTTTTTCATGAGTAATCCCCCTAAAAATTCGTAAGTAGTGTCTTTTTTATGAAATAAAAGACTAAAGTTGATTTGATATATGTAAATGATCGGCTTTGCATCGGATTATTGGGCAAAGGATGTACTATGATTTCTAAATGAACCGATGCTGTGCCGATCAGTTGATGTATGTAGAATAACATGGAAGTATGACAAAAGTATGACAAAGAGAAATATTTGGACTATATAGTCCAGTTATTTCAGTTTATATCTGACAAAGGAGATGTTCGTAATGGAAGGCATAAGCCATATTACTTTTATTGTAAAAGACTTGGAGAAAACAGCAGCTTTTTTAAGACATATCTTTGAGGCTCAAGAAGTCTACTCCAGTGATGATAAGAGGTTCTCAATCGCAAAAGAAAAGTTTTTCCTAATTGCTGGTCAGTGGTTTGCTGTCATAGAAGGGGAACCTTTAAAAGAGCGGACTTATAACCATGTAGCATTCAAAATTAAAGAAGAAGAGTTTACCCTATATGAAGAACGTGTAAAAACACTAGGTGTAGATTGCAGACCTCCCAGAGCAAGGGTGGAAGGCGAGGGACGCTCCTTATACTTTTACGATTTTGATAATCACCTGTTTGAATTGCATACAGGAACTCTTATCGAAAGATTAAAAAGATATGAAAAATGAAAAAGGACTCACTTTGGCAGTAAGTCTTTTAGATAGCAGAATGTATAAGTTTCATGGTGGAAGAATATAAGATTCTATGAACCACAAAGGCTCAATGCTGCTGATGCGGCTTTCGAATATCTAGTTCCATAAAATCATTAATTGTAGCCATTTATGTATTCTCCTAATTTCAGTTTCGATTTTAGATGTATCTATTACACTATCTTCTTGAATTTATACTTAGAATCCTGCTTGATTATGACTATAGATAGTAGCAAGAATTGTTCATTATTTAAAAATAAATATGTTACAGTTAGGTCAAGGTATAATACAAAAATATCTGATGAAATGTTGTCTTGTGACACGAAAAAACGTATAAAGTGAGCATAGGAGGATATACAATGAATAGACGTGTAGTGATTACAGGGATGGGATCCGTATCTTCGTTAGGATGTGGTGCAGATGCTCTTTGGCAGTCCATTAAACAAGGAAAATCCGGCATTAGCAGAATTGAGAGAATTGACGTCTCTGATTTACCTACCCAGGTAGGAGCTGAGATAAGGGACTTTGACCCCAATCCGTTTCTAGACAGGAAAGAAGTAAAACGGATGGACCGATTTACACAATATGCTATAGCTGCCACGCAAATGGCAGTTGAAGAAGCAAAGATTGATTTTGCTAAAGAAAACAAAAAACGTATTGGTGTTATGATTGGAACGGGTATTGGTGGTATCGAAACCATTGAAAGTCAGCACAGTTTGCTTTTAGAAAAAGGGACCAGCAGAATCAGTCCTTTTTTGATACCGATGATGCTGCCCAATATGGCTGCGGGACTGGTTGCGATTCGATACGGTCTTAAGGGATTTGCAGAATGTACTGTTTCAGCCTGTGCCTCTTCTACCAATGCAATTGGTGACGCTTATAAAATCATTCAAAGAAATGCTGCTGATGTGATGATTGCAGGTGGTACGGAAGCATCTATTACAAGATTAGCAATGGCTGGTTTTTGTGCCATGAAAGCAATGACTACGAATCAGGATGCTGCCTCTGCTTCTAGACCTTTTGATTTAGAACGTGACGGATTTGTACTGGGAGAAGGTGCAGGCATCCTAATTGTCGAAGAACTAAATCATGCTTTAGAGCGAGGCGCAACAATTATTGCAGAAATTGTAGGTTATGGCTGCACCAATGATGCATATCATATTACTGCACCTGCTGAAGGTGGAGAAGGGGCTGCTGAATGTATGAAGCTGGCAATTGAAGATGCAAATGTGCAGCTTCAGGATATTGGTTATATCAATGCCCATGGCACATCGACGCCATTAGGGGACAAAAATGAAACAAGTGCTATAAAAACTGTTTTTGGAAAGCATGCATATGAGCTTGCAGTAAGTTCAACGAAATCCATGACAGGTCACTTATTAGGAGCGGCGGGAGCTATTGAAGCCATTATTACGGCATCTGCTCTAAAAGAGGGATTTTTACCGCCAACGATCAATTACAAAACGCCCGATCAGGGATGTGATCTTGACTATGTTCCAAACGAAGGAAGAAAAGCAGCTCTATCCTATGCTTTGACAAATTCTTTTGGCTTTGGCGGGCACAATGCAACACTAGTGTTAAAAGCTTTTTAAAGTTTGGGGGCTGGTCAAACAGATGATTGATATGAAAGAGACAGTAGCTGCATGTGTAAATTATATTGAAAACAATCTGAATGAGAAGATTACCTTAGATGATATTGTCCAGCATGCAGGGATCTCAAAATATCATTTGCATAGGATGTTTAAATCCTTAACTGGTGAATCCTTAATGGAATATGTTCAGTCGCGAAAACTTTCAGCAAGTGTTAATGAACTGCTTCATACCAATATGAGAATGATTGATATTGCTTTAGAGTATGGTTTTGATTATGAACAGTCCTATATCAGAGCTTTTCGTAAAAAGTTTGGGCATACCCCCTTAAAAGTACGTTTGGATAATCTATCACTCATCATTAAGGAAAAATTAAATATACATGATATTTTGTCCGTTAATAATTCGATTATCTACAAACCCTTTTTCATTTATAAACCAAAAATTTATTTGGTTGGCAATCAACATAAAATCGTAAGTAAATCTGGAGATAAGACTGCCAATGCCTATGGGAATGATTTTTATTACAATCATAAACACAAAATTGTAAATCCAGTTAATCCGCAAGTATATTTTGGCTATACAGATTGGAGCAGGAATGATGAGGGATATATTTATTATATTCCCTCCCTTCAAGTACATGATTTATCCCATATACCGGAAGGTATGAAGGGAATTACAATACCGGCTCATAAATATGTAGCCTTTCGTTTTGTTGGTTTTTTTCATCCCAATGATATTAATGGCAGGCAAGTCGGTCGATTACTAGTCCATATGTATTCCAAATGGATTTTTAAGTCCGGTTTTAAATTCGCCGATACCTTTCGCTTTGAATACATCGATACCGCCATATCAAAAGATAATTATTGTGAACTAGATATATATCAACCCATTATGGAAAATGTCAGAAATGGGTTGTCATAATCAACTTGAATGTGAACAAGGCGCATTCAAGTTTTTATAATATCAAAAATTATAAGTTTTGAAGAATGCGTTAAGATTTTTTTATACGATGAAAAAATTCAGAAAAATGAGTGGAAGGAAAATACAATTTATAACAGAATAGAACATAAATGAATAAAAATGGTGTATAAGTGATAAAAAAGAGGATCGATCATGGATATAAAGTTAAAATTGGTATATGTTTTTATGGATCTTTTACTTCCCCTCATGTTGGGGTACTTTTTTCGACGCAGGCAATACTTGAGCGAGAAAAATTGCGATAAATTGATCGTAGTTAATATTCTAGTAATCTCTACGGTTTTATCCATTCTTAGTTTCTGGGCTTTACCTTTGAAATGGGAGTTAATTTGGCTGCCTTTTTTTGGAATCCTGTTGAGTATCATTCCTGGTACTGCTGCCTATTTTGCATCAAAACACAAGTATACGAATTGTCTGGAGAAAGGAAGCTACTTAGCGTCGGCGATTTTATCTAATTCTGGAACCTTGGGCGGGCTTTGTGCCTATATTATATTTGGCGAAGCGGCTTTTGCCTACACGCAGATCGTTGGCTTAGCTCAAAATTTAGTATTGTTTTTATTTTGTTTTCCTATGGCACAATATTATCGGCAGCAAAGCTGCTCTGGAATAGAAAAACAAAAAATTACCTTTGCTTCTATGTTTTTGAATCGGAATCAGTTACCAGTTGTAGGACTCATTATTGGCATAATCCTCTGCGTAAGTGGCGTGCCGCGTCCTGCCTTTTTGGGTGCAGTATTCGACCCTTTGGTACACATTGCAGCCTGGACCGCTTTGATTCCAGCAGGATATAGTATTAACTTTTCAGGAATGAAAGAGTATTATAGCTCTACTTTTGATCTGGTACCAATAAAGTTTGTAATTACGCCGATAATCGGATACCTATTAGCCCGGGAGGTCTTTAATGATCAAGCTTTGCTTGGTACGATTTTGATTTTAGCCAGTGTACCTACAGGAATAAATGCCATTGTGACCGCCAGGCTGTACGGTCTAAATTTACATGTCTCTGGTGCAGCCTTTGTATTAACTACAGCAGTCTTTTTAGTGCTGGTGTATCCGATATTGTTTTTTTGGATTACAACGAGTAGTTTGGTTCATTGATTTTCTCTTTAAAGATCTCATCTAGAAACTTTGAATTATAAAATGGCCTATCATTAGGTAACAAAACGGACGAGAATAATTGCAAGTAAAAACCCTATAATAAAAATAATAACTCCTGAAAATCAGTGAAATACTGAATTTCAGGAGTTGTCTATATGCTAGCTTAGTCGGTATTTTTTCTCCATTCAATTTTAAGTCCTAAAACTTCGGCAATTTCCAAGGCTTCTTTATATTTTAATGTGCCTCGCGAAAGTTTGTTGCTTAAATTTTGAACAGTGTCATTGCGATCAAATTTTTCATTTAGAGCTTGAACGAGATTGCTCATAGTCCAGCCCGACTGTACGATAATTGCTTTAATATCTTCTTTTACTCCCACGATATCACTCCTTCGCAATGATTATACCATAGGGTTTAAAGATAAGTAAAAGAGTTTAAAATAAAACTTGACAGTTTATACTTCCTGGTTTAATATTTAACTATGAAGTGTAAAAACTGTAAGCGAATGATGAGGAATTAATAGTAAGGAGAGGATATTGTGAAAAAGAAAAACCTTTTTGAAAGTGCTATGGAATCTATGGAGATGGTTAGTCTAAACATACCGCTGCAGGAAGTATCAAGCGAATATTATTATTCTAATATAGCGGCTAGGGAATATGAGGGTGAACTACGTGCAGCACTACCCCAAAATTTACATTGGACATTATGTCGGCTAGTTGATAAACATAATGAAATGGAAGCTGCAAGTATAGCTCTTAGCTATAAGCAAGGATTTTCCGATTCAGTACGATTTTTTATGCAGGTATTAACCTGGGAGCCAGCGAGGCGATGAAACCTTAGTATGTCAGGTAGGTCAAGCAATGATAAGGATTTGCTCTGTCCATAAGCAAGGACTTGTGATAAAATAAGTTAAAAATGTAACGAGGATTAAATAGTTGGAGGGATATCTATGGAAAAAATATTACAGCAAATACTCGAGGGACAAACGAGTTTATTTAGTGAAATAGAAAATGTTAAAAATGAAGTAGGGAAACTTAGTAGCGAAATCGGAAATGTTAAGAACGAAGTAGGAAAAATTAATAGTGAAATCGGAAAAATTAATCAACGATTAGACGATATGCCAACCAAAGCTGATTTAGATAAAGTTATTACAGAACAACAAAAGGATATAATCGCTATACTGGAACGAACAGCAACTAAGGAGTCCATAGCCGAGTTAAGCGATGACATCGAAGCCTTAAATCGAAGAATTTTTAAGCAAGAAGCAAAGATCATCCGATTAGAAAGAGTAAAAGAGAAAAGAGCTTGAATATTTTTGCATGAATTGGAGTAACGGAGCCTGCCGTTGCTCTTTTTTGTGCAAAAATATACGGTTATTCCACAGCAGAATGTAATACATCTCTAACTAAATGGTATTAAAGATAAAAAGAGTCCGTCTGTAAAAAAATGAGACCAACCTAAAAAATATACTTAAAATACGAAAATGGCTGTCTCAGAATAGGTTTTTAAGTCTATTTTGAGACAGCTGTTTTTGGCAAATAAAAAATACAAAAAACGGCAGCCAAAACATACATAGGGGGTGTATCCCTGATTTTGTGTAAACTCCAATTGGTATAAAAAGAGCAAATATTT